>NZ_JAGE01000002.1:600000-880602 GCF_000526495.1 Ruminiclostridium josui JCM 17888
AATTACTATAGGATTTCCATTTGGATCATCAAAAATGGCATCAACAATACGCACGGTACCAAGGGTTTCTGTAGAAACAATTTGAGTTGGTATTTCAAGCATATCATTTTCTATATTCATTTCCAGATAAACTTCATTACCTTCTTCAACAATTTTTACATTTGGATTAAAGTCCTTGTTAGTATAACTGTTCTTTTCACGATTAAAACCTTCAGCTCCGTTTAAATAGGCATTTGATGAAATGTATACAGGTTGCTCAGTTAACATAAATACTTCAAGGTCGCCTACTCCGTGGCTAATGATACTAGAAACATATTCTTCATATGAAGCAGTATTAGGATTATATCCTGCTGTTCCACTGTTTTCAATGCCTTCTCCGCCAACAAAGATATTATTGTAAAAACGGTCATCTCCACCGTAAACCACAGCTGTACCGGCTACCTCAGTAGTATGCGGGAAGTGGTACGGAGTAGATCTGTCAAGGACTTTTGTTAAATGAAGTTTACCACAGCAAAGATTATTTACATATGCTCCCCCCTGTGAGAAATTATCAAAGGAATAATCGGAAGCAAAAATATTGTTATCCACTAAGTATGGGCCATGACTAACCTCTACCATCAAATCACGGTCATTGTTGTAATACAGATTATTACTCACTCGAACACCTTGCGCCTGCCAGTCAAGCCAAGTACCAAGAGTACAGTTATGAATGCGGTTATGATGAATTTTAACGTCAATTGCCGCATGAAGCTTAATACCTGCAATCTCGTAGCCGAAAAACTCATGCTTAACTGCAATATTATAAATATGGTTGTTGTATATTTCACTAAAAACTCCACCCATATGTCCTACAATTCCGTTTTGACCGCAATCATAAATTACATTGTTTCGAATTATATGGGAGCCTATCTTTTCCTTGCTCCAACCTATCTTCAGTGCACGGAAAACAGCTTCCATCTGGTACTGATAACCCGGCTTCTGATGTCTTCTGGAACATAGATTGTGTCCCGTTGAAGCTTCTTTTCCTATACTGATGGCACTGCACTTAGCATCGTGAATTATATTGTTTTCTATAATCCAGCCCTTGCTCCAATTTGCACCTAACAGACCGGGTTGATCTGCTGTAGGCGGTGTCCATGGACATGCAGCCTGAGCCATCTCAAACCCTCTTACAGTAATATAATTCATACCTGATTTAACTGGATAGAAGCAGCATTTTCTTACATTGATTTCAACAAGCTCTTTATTTGGATCTGCACCATGAAAGTTAGCATAAATAGTTGTTTTCTCTTCGTCTACTTCACTGAACCAACGATAAATTGTTTGTTCAGGATGCAGAATTTTTTCAAATTTTTGAGTCCAAGGAATATCTACAACCCCGGTTCTCTCAACAGGGTTTTTAACTTCATCCAAGGAATCAGCCTCGTAAAATGAAACTCCGTTTAAATAGACATCTCCTGGATGCCGATAAACTCCCGGCTTATATATTAACCAGTCACCGCTGAGAATTTCTTTGTATGGATTGTAATCACCAAAAAAAGAATTTGGAAGAACAGCTTTCCATACTGTACCCTCAACCTTTTCCCAGCTCTGGATTCTCTCTGAACCTTTAATAATAACCTTTTCACCCTCGGCAGCTTCGTATACAATTCTGCTTAGATTGCTGTATCCGCTATGCTCTGGCTTTACCCATTCACGGTACACGCCTTCGTGAACAATTATTTTGTCTCCTGCTTCAGCCACATTTGCAGCTTTTGAAATAGTTCTGAAAGGATGTTCTTTGGTACCCTCTGCTAAATCACATCCGGTTACCGCAACATGAAATTCTTTTTTCATTTTACCTTCCTCCTTGTAATGCCGGTTTTTAGAATTTGGTTAGAATAGTTAATTTCATTTTTACAATTGAATTTTAGCATAGAACAATTTATAATACTTGACATATAGAATAAATTTTTGGCCAAATATTGCAGTGTGTGAGGGTAAAACATTGATTCCTTTTTATGAAAACAGAGTTGAGGATTTACTTGTCTTTAGAGAAAACGGGCTTGATTTTCTACCCCATCTTCATGCTCAGTTTGAACTGCTGTACGTGGAGGATGGAGAAATTGAAATAACAGTCAATGGTTGCACTGGGCTATTGAAAAAAGGAGACCTCTCCATCTCTTTTCCTAATAGCGTACATAGCTACCGTACTCCAACCAATCAAGAAAACATGAATTGTATCGTAGTAATACTTAATCTGGCCCTTGCAGGTGATTTTATAAATACTCTTTTGAAATTTCACCCAAAAGAACCTTTTATTTCTAGTGTAAATCTGCATAAGGATGTTCCATATGCTATAAATACACTCTTTGAGGAATATAACCATGCTCGAAGTAATCCTGTTTGTACTCCTATTTGTAAAGCGTATATACAGATAATTATTTCAAGGCTGCTTCAGCAAGTAGAACTCATTGCCAACACCGACGTGAACTACTTTGATATAATTTTTGATATTATTAATTATATTAACGAGAATTATATGCAGCCTATTTCACTCAATGACATGTCTAGAGCTTTAGGCGTTGGAAAATATCATTTATCCAGAGTGTTTTCAGATAAAATAAACGTAAGCTTCAGCGATTACATAAATGGTATTCGTGTAAGTTGGGCAAGGAACATGCTTTTAAATACTAATAAAAATATTACACAAATTGCCTATGATTGTGGTTTCCAAAGTATCCGAACATTCAATAGGGCCTTTAGTAAAGTTTATCTTGTTAGTCCTAGAGAATTCAGGAAATCCCAGGAGGCAGCAAATATTTCTAAAACTCTTTAGTTGGTCATAGATACTCTTATTGACTCTATTCCCATAAATTGTTATCATGAGATAAATTAGTCTTCAATGGAATGGAGGTTAAGTATGCCTAAATTAAAAGACTGCAATATAAGCAATGGCGATTAATTGCATGGAGCTAAAATGTAATATGACAAGCTTTTTATGTAAATACAAATACTACCCGTTTTTTATATATTTTCTGTTTTCCCAATGTTTATAATTATTCTATAGAAGTAAGTATATATTTATGTGGAGGTACACCATGAAAACATATCATCGAAATTTTATATATGAAAGTAATGATTTTGAAAATTTATGCAAATTTATTATTCAAGAAAATTCAATTAGGAAGGAATTTTTTGACTGGCATATTGGGCGAATTGTTGATTGGAAATATAACCTTTCAAATTTTAAAAGGCACTTTCCAGATAATTTCAATAAAGCTGCCCATCTATGGTTTGATTATTTTCATAACCTTATTGGATTTGTAATTTCGGAAGAATTTAATACTGAATTTTCCATTTTATTGAGAAAGGAATATTTACATTTATATCCGGAATTACTTAATTGGGTTAAAACAGAATGGGGAAATAAATACGATAAATTAGTTACTCAAGTAATAGAAAACCAAACAGAATATATTAAATTTCTTGAAGATGCAGGATATAAAAGAAATAATTGTATTGAGATGACAAGAGTCTTTAATACAAGGTCTTACAAGGATTTTACTATTGAAGATTCATCGGTTTCATTTCAAAGCATGTTTCAAAATGGTGATTATGAAGAGCAGGCTAATCTAAGGACTAATGCTTGGCCAAAGCCTTACAGCCGTGAAATAGATTTGCAAATTAGAGAATATACAAGGCGAAGTCCTATTTATAATCCTAATTTTGACTTTGTATTAGTAAATAATGAAGGAAGACATATATCCGGCTGTGAAGCCTTTATTGATTATGAAAACAACACAGCCGAAATAGAAAGGGTTTGCACACATTCAGACTTTTATAATAAAGGGTATGCACAAATGGTTCTTAAAGCCTGCATGAGAAAACTATATGAACACAATATAAATACAGCTTTTATTGGTGGCTCATATGACAAGACTATTCATCTATACGGTAAATTAGGTCATGTGGCAGAATACGCAAGGTTCTTTTTTGAATTACAAAGATAATAAATATAAATCCTTCTATTCCCCCACCATACCATCTCCATCACGGTCATCCATATATTTATACAACCAGTGCTCCTTTGTGATTGGCAGCTTAATACCAGCTGCTTTTGCTTCAGCGATGGATACCTTACCGTTATGATTTTTATCTATAGCATCAAGGTTATGGTTCTTGTCAGAAGTAGACGTTTTAGGTGTAGTAGTCTTTGGTTTTTCTGAAGTTTTTTCAATTAAAGACTTATTTACTTTATCAGGATTCACATTATCAAAATCTTCAGTTATAACATTTCCCTTTAATGTATAGGTGTAATGATAATGGCTGGGAATTTGAGTTTTTGTATTGGGATAAGTAATTATAGCTTCAAAATTGGTGCAACCACCTGCGTCTCTGATATTCTTTTCCATATATGCCTGATCGCCGTAGCGGTTTAAGGTACTGTCCTGGGGTGTTATATTGTAGGCGTTGGAGACACCACCCAAGGAGTCTGCAATAACATGCCCCTCATCCAAATCTTTCCTCTCAGTACCAGGAACCTTTGCTTCATCATTATAGTAGCGACCATTATTCAACACTGGCTCCGTTTTTGGATTCTGAAGAACAATTTTTTTAGCCGTAACCCTGATTAATTGTCCGTATTCATTGGTATAGGCCCAGTATTCTCTGCTGCCATATCCAACATCGACTACCACCATGGGTTTTCTGGTTCCGGTGGTATCACCTCCATCAACTTTAATTTCCTTGTACTTTCCTTTAGATGGAGACGATTGAGTTGGTTTACTTGGCGCTTGAGCAGTAGTCTTGCTTGGTAATTTTCTTTGATTTTCACTGGGTATTGCGGATTTTATAGCAGTACTATTTTCTGTTAAAGTCGAAGTTGAATTAATCTGCTCAGGAGCATTCTGTACAGTACAACCTGTTAATAACGCTATTATAAGAAAATAAGCAATTATGTGTTTTCTCAAAGTAGTTTCTCCTTTAATTGCATTATTATTTTATAGGTTTCGGTATATATAATTAAGATTTCACTATATTAAAATATCTTTTTTAACAATAAAATATTCATTTTTATGGCTATGGTGGACTCGTTTTATGTCAAAAATTCCTTAAATTTATATTATATGTAAATAGGTAATCACTATAATATTTGTAACAAAGCGCTTTGAATTTAATTAATAAGGAGATTATTATGAAAATTAAGTTTAAGAAAGTAATATCTTTTGTGACTTTGTTTATTCTAATATTTTCACTTTCAGTTAATACATTTGAAGTAACTACATATGCAGCTACAAATCCTGTAACTTGGAATCCAACGGATAAAGAATGGGGTGTTACTCTATCTAATGGCAATTTAACAGCTACTATTTCTGGTTTATCATCAGGAGTTAGAGCAAGTCTTGGAAAAAGCAGTGGAAAGTGGTATTGGGAATGTACTGTCGATAATAGGGGCTATAGTGAAATAGGCATAGCTAATAAAAGTATCGCTCCCAGCTGGGTACACAATGGTGAATGCAGTGGATTTAGCAGTTGGGGATACATGTAGACTTACTGTCGGAGATTTAAAAAATACGACAAAAACAACTTGGACTTCTTATGATTCTGAAATAGCAACAGTATCTAATAAAGGTAAAGTAACTGCTGTAGATGAAGGTTTAACATATATAACAGCTACAGATGAGCAAGGTAATGAACTTGGAAGAATATATATAAGAGTAAGAAATTAAGAGTTTTGGTGTTTGGATTAGAAAAATCATTATTAAATTATTAAATTAAAAATATTGCCAGATTGAGCCTGTGAAGAAAAGTCTGTAAAATCAGCTTTCTATGATAAAATCAAATTATCATAGGAGGCTATTTTTTATGGCAAGAAGAAAGAATTCGATGAGCGAAGGAAAAAAGAACATTATTGCATCCCTACTTCAAGAGTATGACATCAAGACTGCAGAAGACATCCAGGAAGCACTTAAAGACTTGTTAGGGGGTACCATTCAGAGCATGTTGGAAGCCGAGATGGATCAGCATTTAGGCTATGAACCATACGAACGTTCCAATAACACCAATTACAGGAACGGAAAAAATCCAAATCAATACAAAGTACATATGGTAAGATGGAAATTGACGTTCCACAAGATCGAGAATGTTCCTTTGAGCCTCAAATCGTGAAGAAGCGTCAAAAGGATATCTCAAGCATTGACCAAAAGATCATTGCTATGTATGCAAGAGGTTTGACAACTCGCCAGATCTCTGACCAGATCGAAGAAATCTACGGATTTGAAGTTAGTGAAGGCATGGTATCCGATATCACAAACAAACTGCTTCCAGAAATTGAGGAATGGCAACAACGTCCACTATCCAGCGTTTACCCAATTGTATTCATAGATGCTGTGCACTTTTCTGTTAGGGACAACAATGTCATCAAGAAGCTGGCTGCATACATCATTCTTGGAATCAATGAAGAAGGCCAAAAGGAAGTGTTAAGCATTCAGATAGGCCAAAATGAAAGCAGTAAATATTGGCTTAGTGTCCTAAATGAACTGAAGAACCGTGGAGTCAAGGATATTCTTATACTTTGTGCAGATGGCCTGAGTGGCATCAAGGAATCCATTGCTGTAGCTTTTCCGGAAACAGAGTATCAACGCTGCATAGTCCATCAGGTAAGAAACACACTAAAATATGTTGCAGACAAAGATAAGAAGGAGTTTGCTAATGACCTGAAGACAATCTACCATGCCCCTACAGAGGAGACCGGATATGAGCGTATGATGCAAATTACGGACAAGTGGCAGGACCGTTATCCTAACGCCATGAAGAGTTGGTCTACGAACTGGGATATCCTAAGCCCGATTTTCAAGTTTTCTACGGATGTTCGCAAGGTAATCTACACAACCAATGCTATAGAAAGCCTGAACAGCACATATCGTCGTCTGAATCGTCAAAGAAGCGTATTTCCAAGTGACACAGCCCTCTTAAAGGCCCTATATCTAGCAACCTTTGAGGCAACCAAGAAGTGGACTATGACTCTCCGTAACTGGGGTAAAGTCTACGGTGAGTTGTCCATCATGTATGAGGGCAGGCTTCAGCAATAAAATCAGGACAATCAAAAACACCCTTTTGGAAGGGTGCTATTGACATGCCATTAATTTACTATTATATTGTAGACAAGTTATGAAAGCCAGCATCTGGCCTTCACAACTCTAATAAAATTATCATAGAAAGCTATTTACAGAGATTATTTCACACACTCGCCAGATTTTATCTAATTAAATAGAATAATCTGGCAATATTTTTCAATATAATATTAAATTTTAATACACAAAACTATCTGCAGTCCCAGTTATTACTTATATCCCCAACATTCTATACCAAAAATTCTAGCCATATTATCTATTTTGGATGGTTTAGTAATATAAACACGATAGTACCTATATTTTTGTCCATCTATGTAATTTGTGGTCTGCTCTTTAGTATTTCCTTCTATTTTTGCTAGGTTTACCCAATCAGTCATATTATTACTGCCTTGAATGCAATAATCAATCAAGTACAAATCAGTTGAACGAAAGTCATGTATAACTACAAACTTAGAAATAGATTGCTCTTTCTTTAAGTCTAGCATTAACCACTGAGGATCTGCTATATCATTTGATATCCACATATCAGTGTCAAACCCATTGTATTTACCGTTTATCACTCTTTCCGCTTTAAAGCATATACCATATGCGTCCAACTCACTGCTTGCAGTTACTAAAGCATCAGTAGCATAGTTTATAAGTTCTTTTTCTTCCCCACACTGCATTAAAATATCATCAGACATGGTTGTACAATATTGTGAGTATAACTCATTAATCAATATACGAAAATCATTATTAGAGGATTGTATTTCTTTGGTATATTTAGTTATGGAGTTTTCATCAACGTTTTTCTTAATAGCTTTTCTAAGAAAACTATTAAATACTATTAACCTTTCATTCGAATATTTCACTTTAAAATCTTCATAATTTTTTTTGCTTGTACTATCCTCACCTAATTGATCATATAATCTGTCCAATATTTTAAAAATACTCTGTGTAGAATCAACAAGGTCCCTTTTATATAGTTCGGCAGCGGTTATATCAAAGTTCTTATTTTGAATTACGTTTCTTATCAAGTTATCATTTTCAACAATATAGTTATTATCTACTACATCTTTCAAAAAAATAAAATCACTATAATTAACTTTTTTAGCATTTCGGGGTCTAATATAGTAGAATCTATTAGCATAATTAGAGATATTTTCAATGAAGTATTTGTTTCCTTCTTCCCATATGTCTAAGAAAATCTCTTCTTTGAGTGTTAAGCAATAAAAAGGATTATCAAAACCAACATGTGAGCAATCCATAATGGTAATAGTAGATGTTTCTTCATTATAGCCATTAATAATAATTCCATGAGGTCCATGTGCTTTTCTATAATTGAAATCACAATAGAACATACTGAAATAATCAAAATATAAAACTATAGGATATTTTTCATCTAGAACAGATTTTAGAGTGCTAAGAAGTGACTCTCTATTTGTAATATTTACTGTCACTAATTCTAAAACTAATTTATTTAGCTTTATGTTCATTGATTCAAATCGCTCGACATTAGTTTCCCATATTAGACGTAATGAATAATACGCACAAAAATAAAAATAATTCTCATATTCGAAATATCCTGATGCTATAGCCATGGGAGCATCCACGCAGTTTATAGTTTTATAATAATAGCTGTCATTTGCATAATTAGGTATATGTAGTCTTTGCATAAAATTCCTCCTAAAATACAAATAACTGTACTTCAGTTACATTTTTTTCCACGTTATAATTTAAGTATATTGTATAGATAATTACATGTCAATGTCTCTTTTATATAAAGAACCAACTCCATTACTAAAGTTAATATCTGTAGCCTTTATAGTTTCCTTTTTATATTTTAGAGTTCCATCTTCTTTGAGTACTTGCGGTGATAAGATTGATGAATTACTAGCTGAGATATCTCTATCTATAACCGCTATATTCTGGAATTTACCAGTAGAATATTTGTGGAGTGTATTATTTTCAGTATTCCAACCGTATTCACTATGTGGGACTGGTTTATAATACAGAATAAACAAAGCATAAAGAATTGTAATCACTGTTATAACCAAACTAATTTTTTTCAGTAAGTTATGTAAGTTTGGCTCTATTCTTTTTTTTAGATATCTGCCTATAGAAATTGATAAAATCATTGGAATAAATATAATTAACGTTAAAAAATTATCTTTCATAATAATACTATTCCTCCTCCAGAACTCGCCATTATTGCTGCATAATCTAGTTATTTTCATATCCCATGCGCAGTTATATATACGTAGTTGATTAATTAATTTTACTTCCCCAAATTGCAACATTGCCATTTTTAGCTATTGCACTGAACGTCATAACAAATTTTTTGAGACTATTCTCCCATTGTCTTAGCACAACACCTGAATAATCAACTCCATTTACAGTTAATTCAATGTTCTCGTCACTTAGCTTCCATTTTCCATTTACACTACCAGAAATTGTACCTTCTTTATTTAGTGTTATTTTTACAGAGTTTTTAATGGCAGAACTAATTTCATTACCATGATTAATAAATGCATAGTCTCCGTAAACTTCGTCTGCAATATATTTTGAAATAGTTTCACCACCATAGCGATGTGGTGCAACAACAGGCCATCCATCCTCATTTATAAACATTTGATGTACTCGCACCTGATGAAATTCTCCCTGACCAGGAAATCTGGTATGGAAAATAAGATAATACTTTTTTGTCTCTGCATCGTAATATGCTGAATTATGGCCTGGAGAAACATAGCCTACTCCATTTTCAGTAAACTTGAAATTTCCCATAACTTTAACACCATAAGGTTCGATAGACCTATCATCAAAGATTGTACCAGCAGCACCTTGACAGTCAATCATATTTTTTCCTTTACCATCTACAAAAGGGCCATCAGGGTTTTTAGAGCGCGCAACCCTAATATTATAACCACCAGTAGAATCAAGACCGCCAAAACTTAAAAACAAGTAATAATAATCCGATTGAGGACTATATAGCATATAAGGAGCTTCAATTCTACTGTGATTTCCTCCTAACAATTTCTTTCCATAGCCTTGACCTGGATAAGGCTTTCCTGTTTTAGGATCCATCTTCATAATGAAGATACCTCCTGAATACGATCCATAAACCATCCACAGATTTCCGTCTTTATCAAAAAATGTATGAGGATCAACAGTATTAGGATCTCTCGTAGCATTATAAACTGTTCCAGCTTCACCTATTCCATTCATTCCAGATTTCAATAGAATGCCTGCATTTTTATAAGGACCTGTTACATTATCAGATACTGCCAAACCGAGAGTAGACCTTGGGGAATCACCTTTACATAAGCAATAATACATGTAAAATTTCCCATCCTGAAGCTGGATTATATCGCCTGCCCACATTGTATCGGTTTGCGCCCAGTCAAATGATTCTTTTAATTCTGTAAATACATTCGGTATTAAAGGATTTGTGTTACTCACACTTGAAGAAATTTGATACCATTGCATTAAGTCATTAGTTTTTGCAGAAGCTAGATGTGAACCAATAACATAATAAGTTCCATTTGTCTTGATAATTGAAGGATCATGCACTGTTACATCTTTAAACGTAGGTATAATTGGAGTTTGAGGCAAATTCTCAACAGGAAACACAGATATTATCCCTAATAAAAACTGTTTATATATAGCAAAGTCAATTGCATCAACTAAACTATCTCCATTTACATCCGCTGCCTTAAAAGCGTCTGCTGTTAGGGTAACATTCCCCAGCAAATATTTCTTTATTTGTGCAAAATCTATCGCATTGATCTGACCATCCCCGTCTACATCACCATATTTTACCGAATTATTTTTCAAGTGACGATGCATTTGTTGATGTAAAAATACTAGCTAATAAAACAAAAAGCACCATTGCAAAACTTATTTTCTTTGATATCAATTTAATTTTCACAAAGCTCTCCCCCTTTAAAATACCTACTACTTATGAGTACCCTCCAAATTTATTCTATAATAAAAAGGCGAAAAATCAAGTATATAATGGCTATTATTACAAAATATTCCACATACTACTTTGTTTATTATGCTATAACACCCATAACCTCCTTATATAGCAAAAGAACCTACCCATTGGTAAGTTCTTTTACTTAAAAATATTTAATTATTTATTAGCAGTATAGTTGGCATTAGCCAGTATTTGAGCAACTACTTCCGTTAAATCATCATCGTCAATCTGCAATACGTACGTTAGTGATATCAATCATTGCTTCACCTTTATCAATAGCTTTGAACTTCAATTTGAGTAATACTTTATCTCCATTTGCTGCGTTGTCTTTAATGCTATAGGGTTAAACAAAGACTCGCATGAAAGACTTCCTTCCCTGCGAGTCTTTGGGTTGCATATGCTAATAAATAATCTAGCCCCTAACTCCGTGCTGCTTTTGCAAGATTATCATTAGAATTATAATTCGTGGAGCCGTAACTGCATTGACAAGCACATGCTGCATACATGCTTCCACCATAACTTTGATTTTCAGATAGTATACTTTGATATGTTTAATGTGTTTGAATAATTTTTTGCTACATTTACAGCAATAGCTGTATTACAACTAGATAATAATCTTTTTATATAAGAATCCACATTTAGAATTGTCATTTCATTTATAAATCCAAGGCTTATATTATATTCATCCTCCAATGATAAAACCGGTTCATCATACAGAAATTCATTAATGTATTCCTTCATCAAATTTTCAGTTCTGAGAATATATCTATTTGTATAATTGTTATTTATACTCTGTATAAATAAATCCTTGCAGTATATGAACTCATCAAAAGTAAATCCTTCAGAGTATAATCTCTGTAATTCTCGAAGCACCACAACTAATATATCCTGTATATTATCCTTTATTTTTATATCAAGTACACTAAAAGCGTACTTTCTTAAAAATCTATTCTTTATACATATTAAATTTATTAATTTCAGTCCAGCTTCTTTTATGGTATTGATTATCCGTCTTTCAATCAAATAATTAGCCGTATTCTCAACTATTTTTTGCTTAAATCCTGAGATGGTGTTTTCACAATACCTTTCTTGCATATAGTATATTTGAACTTCTGCACAATCTAATTTTTCATATGTGTTTAAAGTATATCTCTTACTCTGATAATCCGAAATTTTCTGGTATAATCTATTATGTTTTTCATTATTGGGTAATGTACTAAAAGTTTTATTAACTATTGCTTCCATTTTCAAAGGGTCTATATCTCCACAAACTATAATTGCCATTAACTCGGGTTTATACCAATTTCTGTGAAAATTCACCAAATCCTCATATGTAAAATTCCTTACATTCTCAATTTGTCCAATAGGCATTCGTCTACAATAATCAGACTCATTTAATATATGTGGTAAAATGTTTTGCTTTTTTATGAACTCAATCGTCTCTTCAGTATTGTACCACTCATTTATAATTCCTTTTCGGACGCTTTCAATATGCTCTTTATTAATTGCATTTCCCTGCAAAATTCCGTTAAGAATAAAAATACATTTTTCAATGTTTTTTGCTGTTGAAGAGCATTTCAGTTTAAATACAGTTTCATCAAAATTCGTATATCCATTTGGAATAATGCCATTGTGAGTCTCGTCACCCGAGGAATAGCATTCAGTGTAATTGAACAAACATATATGTTCAATAAAATGTGCAATCCCACACTGCTCTTCTGTTTCTACTGCCGAACCCACCTTAATTGCCAGACTAAAAGTTACATATCCTATCGGATTGTTATTAGGATAAATATAATACGTCAGGCCATTTTCTAGAGTCCTTTTAATCAAATTTTTATCCATTAGATATTTTTGCATATCAATATTCTCTCATCATACAAAGTCTGTAATAAGGTGCTATAATACCTGCAGATCATTTAGGTATTTTAATTTTTCCGGATTTTTTTCAACGCACTCGTGGTATAAGATTAGTCCCTCTAATATGTTTTTTCGAGTAATTTCACAAGTCATAATCTTCTTTTTCATATCCAATTGATCATTTGTATAACAGCTTGAATAGCATATGCCGCACATTCTGGCTGCCCAACATTTAGAACAGTACTTTAATGACTCCTCTGCATATTGCTCTATATATACAGATCTAATCCTGTCAATATCAATACCTGTAAATACATTACCTATGGTTATTGCACCTCCTACCTTCTCACATACCAGAAAATCTCCATCAATATTCACATACAATCTTCTTTGTCCAGGCAAGCAATTACCATTAAATCCTATTTTGTCACTTGGTTTATCTACTAACGTTCTTCTCTGTATTCTAAGCAGCATTTCTTCTATCCCTTTTTTTGTAAAGAAATCTGCTTCTTGATTATTTAAAATTTGATTTAGATACTTTTCTCTGGACCATCTGGACATAGTATAGTCTGCTTTGATTTCCAACAAGTCATTTTGATACTCTACATACTCTGTATCCATAAAATGATAACGTCTCTCATCAGCCACAGACCCCTCTGATGGATAGCTAACTGACTTTGCCATTTTTTTAGGGAACCAATCAAGCCCTTCAATAAACTTTTCAATCTCCGTCAATTTTCCTGTACTATATGGAGGGGTAAAAACCATGCTAAGACTTAGTCTGTGTTCTGCTGAATCACCAAATGCTTCTACTATGTTTTTTAATCCTCTTATTGCTCTGCTAAAGCTACCATTTCCATTTATATCTTTTCTATAGCTATCATGTATGTTTTCAGGGCCATCAAGGCTGCAAACTACTGATAATCCTTCAATAGAAGCTAAATATTCTGCTATATCCTTAGTTACAAGTGTTAAGTTGGTTGTTAACGAGTATGTTATTTCCCTATCCTTAATTACTTCTCTCGAATAATCGATGCTATACTTCAATAAATCAAATCTTAAAAGAGGCTCTCCGCCATAGAATGTAACCGCTACAGTCTTTTCATTTTTTCCATGCTCTGCAATGTAATCAATAGCTGCCCTTATAGTTTCTTCAGACATATCTCTTTGACCAAAGTCTCTTTTTTGCTCATAATCAGGGTTATATATGCAATAACCACATCGTAAATTACATCGTTCAGTTAATTCCAATATAATTTGCCTTAAATTACCGTTTATTTTACTTTCAATATCATCAAAATGTAATGGCGAATAAAATTCATTGTAACGAGTTAACTGGAGGATTTTTTCATTTTCTATTGCATATTTCACATTTTCACATGCATCAATTAACTCTTTTTCACCCAACTGTTCTTGAAGCTTACACAATTCTTGTTCAATGTTATTTTTTAATATAGCTTCCAAGACTTTATACTCTACCTTATTACATTCCAGAACCTTACCAGTTCCCGAATCATAAATATAATCATTAGAGCTAGTCCTAAACAACTTTGCTAATGGTTTTTCCCCTTTATTCAAGCTGTTAAAGTACTGTATGTATTTATAAACTTCTTGTGAAATATGTTCCTTTACATTCACTGATATTTCCCTCCATCCTCGTATATGTAAATTTATTACTTTAATGCTAATATACAGCATTACATATCTTTTTGTCAACGAAGTACTTACTTTTGTCTCCAATGTTTTACAGCTCACTACACTGTGGCTATTGGTTTCAAACATATATTCAAATTATTCAAATAAATAAAACTATTAGCAAAGACTCGCATGAAAGGCTTTGTTCCAATGCGAGTCTTTGATCTCATTTAAATAATCTAAAACATACCTGCACCATTACTTGCATCTTGAACTAATACACTCCCAACACAAGTACAACTACAGGGCAAATTAGCCTGTGTTTTAAATGTAGAAACATCTCTTTCAACTGGATTTATTAATTTCATGCTCATCCTCCTTTCTCATTTAATTTATGTAAATGCTACCGGTAACCAAAATTATTAGGGAATTAATAAGCCTCAATTTGATTAATGTGCTTTAATATTTTTACTACATTTATAGCAAGAGGAATTGCCATGTCGTTTAATCTATTTTGAATTAAATTGCCTTTATTGTATTTTGCATTTGCAAATTCAATCATTTGACATTTTTCATCACAGATGCTAATATTTTGCAGAGGGAAATTGTCATATTTAGGAGGATAAATTATGAAGAATTTATCAAAATTTAAGGTATTTTTATCTGTAATATGTATTTGCTTTTTAGCAATTCCCCAAGTAGCAACTGCTGCTAACGTTACTTATAGAGTTGTCTTAACGGATCCTGGATACAATTTAAATGTTAGAGAGAAACCGAATACATCATCAAAAGTGGTCGGTAAGCTACCACCTGGAGAAGTTGTATCAATTTCTAAAACTAGTGGAGATTGGGGCTATATATATGATGGCCGGATTTGTGATGGCTGGATTAACTTAAAATATACTGCTGTTGGGGTTAAACGTGTCTCAGGCAGTCGGAAAACTACTGATAACCTAAATTTAAGAGAAGGTCCTGGGACAAATTACTCTAGGATGTATACTATACCAAAAGGTTCTACAGTAGAGATTTGGTATACATATAAAGATTGGACTTATGTCTTTAATTCTAGTGGAAATTTAGAATGGATTTGTGGATGGGTAAATAGTAGTTATTTAAAAAAATAGGTACTTAATCAAACAAGTGTCTGCTCCCTCCAGACGCTTATTTGATTTTGCTATTATTGAAGCATACTCAGTTGCTTCTTCTAACAATTGATCACACAATTCTTTTCCTTCTTTGGTTACACATATTTTCAGTATCCCAATTTTCCTCCATTCCGCTTGTATTTACTGGTTTAACTCCATAGCCCATGATTTTTAATCTGTAAATGAGTTTTGTAAATATTGCTTGCCAAACAGAATAATCTTTTTTCAGTAATGCATATAATCAAGTATCCGATTTATTAAAATAAAAAACCACAAGACTTTGGCCTTGTAGTTTTTGGTGGAGATAGAGGGACTTGAACCCTCGACTTCAACACTGCCAGTGTTGCACTCTCCCACTGAGTTATACCCCCATCTATATGGAAAGCCTAGTATTTATACGACTTTCCAATTCTATAAAAATTTTGTGATTATCTTTTTCTTTTGGGGATGCACACCGGATTGCTTGCGCTCCCATCTGGGCTAATGCCCCACGCTAATTACGTGCTCAATCAAATATTAACATGTTTTTTTACTATTGGCAACCACATTTTTACTATACAATTGGCATATTAATCACTTGACAGACATGCAAGCAAAATTCCGCTTCCGATGGTAATTTTAGCGGTTTCTTCCTCAAATTCATTACTAATTCCCCATGAAGTGCCTAAAGTCATTGTTGCGTTAACAAGTGGATATTTCAACCCACTTGTACTTACCTCCGTAACCTTTTCTGTTATAGGAATCAAGGAGAGTTTTCGGCCCTCTTTTTTACTAAGGCAGAAACTTGAATTAAACATATATATTTCGTTATTTTCGTCTACAATAGAGCCTCTGAGACCAATATCTAGCATTTTTTTCAGAAGCATAATATTTGCAAAGGAATGATCAATTCGTGTACCCAAAGCCCCTATTAATACCACCTCGTGGGCTCCCAATTCCAATGCCTTTTCAATAGCAAGCTCGGAATCAGTCATGTCTTTCTCCACAGGGAATTTTGATACATTTATGCCTCTATTTACATAATAATTCAAATCCTGAGAATTTGCAGAATCAAAGTCACCAATAAGAATATCAGGGTTAACCCCCATTTCCCTTAGGTGGCCGGCCCCTCCATCTACAGAAATTATATAATCTGATGCCAGTATGTATTTTTTTATTTTGTCATAATTACTGATTGAGCCATTACAAACACAAACAACTTTCATTTTACCTCCGGCCAGTATAAGAATTACAATGCACTTCTATTAAAAGAATTCAGTTTTAAAATCCTTATCGCTGCTCCAACATCATCTTGTTTAAAAACGGCGGAACCTGCAACAATTACATTGGCACCTGCTTTTGTTACGATGTTTACATTGTTGGCATCAATTCCTCCATCTACTTCAATATCTACTTCAAGTGCATTTCTTAACATCATGTTTTTTAAGTCTGAAATCTTTTTTGTAGAGTGAGGCAGATAAGATTGGCCTCCGAAGCCAGGATTAACCGTCATTATTAGTACCATATCCACGTCCTGCAATACATAATCCAATACAGTCAGAGGAGTTGCCGGATTCAAAGCAATACCTGCTTTCTTTCCACAATTCTTTATCATTTGAATTGTTCTATTTAGATGTTTTACAGCTTCAGCATGTACGGTTATGATATCAGCACCTGCTTGTGCAAATTTCTCTATATATTCATCGGGATTTGATACCATCAGATGAACATCAAAAGGTTTTTTTGTATATTTACGTAAACATTTAACAACACCCGGTCCGATAGTTATATTTGGCACGAAATGTCCATCCATAACATCGATATGAATAATATCAGCACCATTTTTATCAATTTTTTCAATTTCACTGCCAAGACATGAAAAGTCGGCTGATAAAATTGAAGGTGCAATTTTAATCATTTTATCACTCTCCTAGATTCGTTCTTTTTCCCTTTATATTGTGGAATATCTTTTAACGTTTTGTATAATTGAATATATCTTTGATATCTGTTTTTGTCAATTTCGCTTCGTTCTAGTGCTTCTATGATCTTGCATCCAGGTTCTGTTATATGACTGCAGGAATTAAACCTGCAGGTATTAATATATGGCCGGAACTCGGGATAATAACTTTCCAGTTCATTATACGGGATATCTGTAATCTCAAAAGAACTAAATCCGGGAGTATCTGCAACATAACCGCCATATTTAAGTTCAAGAAGTTCTGCATGCCGAGTAGTATGCTTCCCTCGTTCTATTTTGTTACTCACACTTCCGGTTTCCATAACCCATGAGTCCATAATATGATTTAAAATGGTTGATTTACCTACTCCTGACTGGCCCGCAAAAACAGTAATATGCCCTTTTAGCTCTTCCTTTAACAACTTGTAGCCTACATTTCGGACAGAACTTATTTCTACTATTTCATAACCTGCCAGAGAATATGCGTTTCTTACAATTTTAGCATTACCGTCATCAAGGTCAATTTTGTTAATACATATAATAACTCTGATGTTTTTCATTTCTGCGGTAATTAAAAGCTTGTCCAGTAACATATAATCCGGGTTTGGTGCTTTTGCAGCTACAACAATGGCTATTTGATCAACGTTGGCAACAGCCGGGCGTATAAGCTCTGACTTACGCGGAAGTATTTCATCAATATTTCCAAGCTTTTTAGCTTCGTCAATAATGCTAAAGCCCACCTTATCTCCCGGAAGGGGCGTAACAGAATTTTTTCTGAACACCCCTCTAGGTTTACACTCATAAATATCTTCTGTTCCTTCTTGTTTAACGTAGTAAAAACCACCAATTCCCTTTAGTATTATACCAAGCGGCAAATTGAACCTCCTATTTTACTTTCCATCAGGGTTTGTTTTATTATCTCCTTCTGCGGAGCCGTTATCAGGCTGCTGTGTACCTGCATTTTCCTGATCTCCGGATGTATTTCCTTTACCTTCACCTTTTGAATTATCTCCACCTGCATTACCGTTTGTTTGAGTATCAGATGGCTGACTCTGGCTTGGACTTGAAGGTGCCTGCTGTTCCTGAGGTGTAAGCCATATTGTTACAGCTTCACCCGGGGCTACTTCTGAATATGCTTCCGGTGCCTGTTTATTGACTATTCCTTTTGTAACACCTGATGGTAATACGCTTCCAAGAGATAGTTTTGCATCTTTAAGAAGTTGCATAGCCGCACTCTCTGTTTTTCCAACCAGATTTGGCACTTTTATTAACTTAACTTCCGCACCTTTGCTAACAAAAATCGTTACTACTGTTTCCTCGGTAATTTCTTCATTAGCTTTTGGCTCTGTACGGATTACATAATCTTCCTTAACATTATCACTAAACTCTTCTTCAATTCTATATTTTATATCCTGACTTTCAAGTTGACTTTGAGCATCTCTATAATCCCTATTTGTAACATCTGGTACTTTTTTACTCTTAGGACCATTACTAATGGATAGCTCAAGATTTGTAAAACTACCGTCCCTATACTCCGTTCCCGGTTCGACACTCTGAGCAAATATTACACCTTTATCTACTGCATCATTATCCTGCCAGTTCTCGGTATAATTAATTCCTCTTTTTATCAAATCTTCCTTGATATCTTCGAATTTTTTATTGCGATAATCAGGCATAGTATTTACAGCATCATTTCCTTTTGTTAGCAATCCGATAGTTATAAATAGTAATACTCCTATAACAAGTACACTGGCAATCCCCGCCAACCAATAAGTCGTATTGTTTTTCTTTTTTTGCTTTTCAGATTCATATTTTTTATTATTTACATTGGTGGTCCTTGTACTTACTCTCATAGTTCTGTCAATATCGTCTGAATTTACTGATCTCATTCTTATTGTTGATTTATTTGAAACAGAATTATGCTCTACAAAGCCACCCTGAGGCTGTACAAGAACAGTGTTTAAATCATTAAGCATTTCAGTTGCTGACTGATAACGCATATTTTGCTCTTTTTGAATAGCCTTCATTATTATTTCATTTACACCATAAGGCAAACTTGGAACAAGCTTGTGAGGATCTAAGGGCATTTCTTGTATATGCTTCAACGCCACTGCTACCGGTGAATCACCGTCAAAAGGTACCTTTCCAGTAACCATTTCATAGAGTGCTATTCCCAATGAGTAAAGATCGGATTTTTCATCTATAAATCCGCCTCTTGCCTGTTCCGGAGAAAAATAATGCACCGAACCAATCGTACTTCCAACCATAGTGATTGTAGAAGAGGTTACTGCTCGTGCTATTCCAAAATCCGTAACTTTCGCAATACCTTCTTTGGTCAGCAGGATATTGTGAGGCTTTATATCTCTATGTACAATGTTATTTTTATGAGCATGTTCAATTGCAGAACAAATCTGGATGGTTATTTTTACTGCATCTTTCCAGTTTAACGCACCATGTTTGTTCAAATAGTCCTTTAAAGTCATGCCATCGACATATTCCATAACAATGTAATGGATATCGTCCTGATGTCCTACGTCATAAATTGATACAACATTTGGGTGTGAAAGGCTCGCAACAGCTTGAGCTTCTACTTTAAACCTTTTAACAAACTCATCATCGTTTGTAAATTCTGTCCGTAATACCTTTACAGCCACAAATCTGTTTAAAAGTGTGCATTTTGCTTTATATACGACAGCCATTCCACCGCCGCCTATTTTTTCCAGTAAAAGATACCTGTTTCCTAAAATTTGACCTTCCATACTCCACCTCATTTTATATTTTCCCTATGATTACGGTTACGTTGTCTTCCCCGCCTTTATTATTTGCATTTTGGACTAAAGTATCACAAGCTTCTTGAGGATCTTTCGTATTAATAATTATGTCCAAAATTTCGTCTTCTGCTATCATATTGCTTAGTCCGTCAGTGCATAAAAGTATAACATCATCTTCTTCAACGTCTATTTCATATGTATCAACTTGTAATTCTGGTTCACATCCTACGGCACGGGTAATGAGATTTTTTTTGGGATGGTTTAGCGCTTCATCCTTTGTTATAGAGCCATTTTTAAGCATTTCTTCTATAAATGAGTGATCCCAGGTTATTTTCTCGATAGTCTTGTTTCTTATCAGGTAAACCCTGCTATCTCCAACATGGCCGATATAGAGTTTCCTGTTTTTGAGTACAGTTATAATAAGTGTGGTCCCCATACCCTGGGTAGAAATGTCGAGCAGTGAAAAATTATATATTTCATTATTCACTGTCGTTATTATGTTTTTTAATAACTCAGGAATATCTTCTGTCGACCAATCAGATTTTAGAAGGTGATTGCAGACCGAGTCAACTGCCTGTTTACTTGCAACCTCACCGCACTGGTGACCGCCCATTCCGTCAGCTATGACGAAACAAACAGGAATTCCTGGATAACCTACTAGAACATTACAATTGTCCTCGTTTAACTGTCTTTTCAATCCCCTATCAGTTTTAATACCATACTTCAAACAAATCACTCCTGAAATAAACACTTTTAAGATTCAAAAAGTAAATTGGCACTACTGTTAATTTTGTTCTTCCTAAGCTGTCCACACGCAGCATTTATATCGCTGCCAAGCTCCCTTCTTACTGTAGTCTCAATACCTTTAGACTCCAAAATGTTCTTAAATTTATCTATGTGAATTCTTGAGCTTTTTTTATAACCATTACCTGTAACGGTATTTACCGGAATCAAATTTACATGACAAAGCATTCCCTTTAATAGTCCCGCTAACTCTCTGGCATCCTGCTCAGAATCATTTTCACCTGAAATCATTGCATATTCAAATGTTATCCTTCTTTTTGTACTCTCTGTATATATCTTACATGCTGAAATTAATTTGTCAATACAATAAGCCTTATTAACCGGCATCATGGCTGACCTTTTGTCATCCTTGGGACTGTGTAGAGAGACTGAAAGAGTAATAGGAATATTTTCCTGCGCAAGCTGCAATATTCTAGGAACTACACCACATGTTGAAAGAGATATATTACGCATTCCTATCATCAATCCATCCGGATGATTTACTATTTTCAAAAATTTAATTACATTATCGTAATTATCCAAGGGTTCCCCGATACCCATTAACACTATATGTCCAATCCTGTTCCGCGAATCTTCCTGCATAGTCATTACCTGATCAAGCATTTCGCCGGGAGTCAGATTACGTGAAAAGCCTGCTCCTGTTGATGCACAAAACTTACAGCCCATCCTGCACCCTGCCTGAGAAGAAATGCAGGCTGTAAAGCCATGCTTGTACTCCATAAGAACACTTTCAATAATATTTCCATCCTCCAACTCAAATAAATACTTGACAGTTGAATCAAGTTTTGATTGAAGTTTATCAACTATTTTTAATCTGCTGATTTTTGAAACCTTCTCTAACTCATCCCTCAACTGCTTTGAAATATTAGTCATATCAGCAAATGATCTGATTCCACTGTTTGTCCATTTAAAAATCTGCTTTGCCCTGAATTTCTGCTGTCCCATTTCCAACAGCATCTGTTCAAGTTCCTCCAAAGTCATATCCATTAAATTAATCATTGTGAGTATTTTATTTCTCCCTTTTTATTTTACTTATAAAAAATCCATCTGTCTGATATATATTCGGATATAATTGAATATATCCTTTTTCTGAACTGGAAATATCCAAAGCTGGAGGCATAAGTTCACGAAAACCTGCCAGCTTTAAATTAGGATTTTTATCAAGGAAATCCTGTACAATGTCCAGATTTTCTTGTGGCTGTATTGTACATGTACTGTAAATCATGACTCCCCCCACCTTTAAATACTGGGAAGCAATTTTCAGTATCTTCTCCTGGAGACCAGTTATCTCATTTAACTCATTCTCTGTCCTTGAATACTTAATATCAGGTTTTTTTCTAATTATACCTAATCCTGAACAAGGTGCGTCTATCAAAACTCTATCAGCTTTTCCTATGAGGTTTTCATCAAGTTCACACGCATCATGAATCTCGGTTTTTATAATATCTATACCCAATCTGCTACATGACTGCTCTATAAGATTGAGCTTATGCTGATAAACATCTCTTGCAATAACAGTACCCTTATTATTCATAAGCTGTGCTATATGTGTTGCCTTGCCCCCAGGAGCACTACAAACATCAATTACAGTTTCACCTTCTCTGGGGTCAAGGATTTTCGCTGCCAGCATTGAACTCTCATCCTGAACCTGAAAATAACCTTTTTTAAAGGTTTCAAGGTTGGAGATTGATGATGGATTTTTCAATACAACTGCTTCCTCAACGTACCTGCCCGGTTCAGCATTTATTCCTTCTTTATGTAGCATATCCAACAGAGTTTCCCTGTCTGTTTTCAATGTATTGGTCCTGATAATAAAATCAGGCACCTGATTATTACTTTTTAATAAATCCTCTGTAAACTCTTTCCCATATAAGTCTATCCATTTTTGCACCATCCAAACGGGATGTGAGTATAAAATGCTTAGATAATTTGCAAAATCACTTTTATCCGGATAAGGAATATTATCTTTGTTTTTTGAAATATTTCTAAGTACTGCATTAACAAATCTACTGGAAGCCTGATGCCCATATCTTTTTGCAAGATCAACTGCTGTGTTGCAGGCTGCCGAAACAGGTATTCTGTCTGTATGAAGAAGCTGGTATACGCCAAGTCTTAAAATATTTTTAATCCATGGTGACAGCTTTTTAAGCTTAATGCTGGAATATTTCCCTATAATGTAATCAATCTGCAAAAGCCATTTTACCGTACCATAAACCAATTCTGTTGCAAATGACCGGTCAATCTCTCTAAGCTTTTCATTTTCAAGATGCTTATTAACTGAAATATTTGAATATGCTTGGTTTTCAGTAATATCATATAAAATCTTTAATGCTGTTTCTCTTGCTAAATCTAATGCCACATTAACCTCCATGAGCCAAAATAGCGTCTTTATTGTTTTGTTCCTTACATACTAATCTCTGTTTCTTCGTTGGTTTGCAAGCAGAAGTAAACGCAAAAAACTGGCAATTGCAACCAATACCGATGCTACATAAGTCATCGCTGCTGCATTTAACACTTTTTTCGCAGAAATCAGTTCTTCATTCAAAAGGATTCCTGTGCTGCTCAACACAGAAATCGCCCGTCTACTTGCATTAAACTCTACCGGAAGAGTTATTAGATAAAACAATATCGCTGCAAAAAACAAAAGCAGTCCGAAATTAATTATAATCGGCCAGCCTAGAAACAATCCTAATATTGCCATGTACGGACCAACTGAAGAACCAAATCCTGCTACGGGAACCAAGGTACTTCGTAGTACAAGAGGTCCATATTTTACCTTGTGTTGTATTGCATGCCCGGTTTCATGTGCTGCAACACCTATTGCGGCTACTGAAGTACTTCCGTAGGTAGATTCAGACAGCCTAAGCACTTTCTTTCTGGGGTCATAATGGTCTGTCAGTTTACCACCTACCCGAGTAACTTCAACATCCTGAATACCGTTTACCTGAAGCAAATAACGAGCAACTTCCGCTCCCGTTATATGCTTTGAATTACCGATTTTACTATATTTATTAAAGGTACTTTTTACCTGTATCTGTGCAATTATTGATATAATCAGTGCCGGAACAACCAGTATCAAATAATATCTGTCCATATAATAAAAGCCCATTATACTTGTCCTCCTGTTTATAATCACATCTATGTCACATTAACAGTAATCTGTCTTATTTTTTCAATAAGTCCTTCTACATCAACATCTGTATTTATACAGGGCCCATTTGGCTGTTTATTAATAATTCCAATTACTGGTATACCCTTAATATCTGAGATACCACTCATCAAATCTCTTTCACATGCTACAGATATTATAATTCCCGGTTTTGCTTTTTTTACAATATTCCTGGCTACTGTACCACCTGTTGCCACAAACAAGCTTATTCCATTTTCTTTTGCAAATTTCAGAAGTTCTCCAATTTTACATTTACCACATTGCCTGCAAAGCTCAGGGTCTGAAGTCACCTTAAGTCCACATTGGCTATTTTGAAGGCAGTGTGGAAGAAGTATCATAATATCTTTAGGATTATACTTTTTATTATATGATTCCACTACAATATTATTCAATTCTATATAAAAATATCTTATACTCTTTTTTTCTATGCTGTTTGATTTTGCAAACAAAACTGCTACAGGCATTAAAACCCGTAACCCTAGTTTAGTCAGTGCCAAAGTTAATCCTGATGCTTTTTTCCTTTTGACTGTATGAATAATGGCCCCACTCATAACAGCCAAGGCACTAATACAAAAAACTACAGCCATAATCAATATAACCAATATGGCACTATAAACATCTATAGATGCATTTACGTAAGCAACTCCAAATAATATCAACAGTGATATGAAAACCGTCAATATTATAATCAAAATACGTAAAAATGCGTTAACATTAGTGTCCAAGCTTCTCACCTATGCTAATTTTGTGTCCTCTCAAATAATCGCTGACTTTCATCCTTTTAGACGAATCAAATTGCAGCTCATTTATCAATATGTAGCCATCAGAGCATTTTACCTGTAGTCCGTTATCATCAACCTTGACAATTTCTCCAGGACAATGACTTTTGTTATTTTCCAAGTTTGAAATAGAGGTTTTCCAAACCCTCATTTTGCTTTCATTTAAATATGTGTACGCCCCCGGCCATGGATTTGTTCCTCTTACAAGGTCATGTATCTGTTGAGCTGTTTTATTCCAATCGATGTGCCCTACTTCCTTTGTAATTATAGGAGCATATGATGACAAGGAATCATCCTGTGGCTTTCTTACAAGTGTACCATTTTTAAGCTCTATAAGAGTTTCTTTTAAAACTTGGGCTCCTAAAACAGCCATTGCATCATGCAATTCACCGGCTGTCATATCGCAGCCTATTTCAATTTCCCTTTTTAAAAGCATATCTCCGGTGTCTAGTCCCACATCAGTAAACATAGTAGTAATACCAGTTACTTTTTCACCGTTTATAATTGACCACTGAATAGGGGCAGCTCCCCTGTAAGCAGGCAAAAGAGAACCATGTACGTTTATACATCCTAATGGTGGTATATCAAGCATTTCCTTTGATATAATCTTCCCATATGCAGCAGTAATTAACAAATCTGGAGCTAATTTCCTGATTTCTTCAACAAATTCAGGTGTCTTTATTTTTTCAGGTTGTAGAACTGGTATACTATGCTCCAGTGCAAATTCCTTAACAGGCGGAGCCGCCAGTTTCTTACCTCTGCCCTTTGGTTTGTCAGGTTGAGTAACAACTGCAATAACTTTATAACCTTCATTTATTAGCATTTCAAGACTGGGCACTGCAAATTCAGGTGTACCCATAAAAATTATCTTCACTAATACTTCACTCTCCTAAATAACCTTGGTATATCTTAACCTAATCTTTTTTATTTTTTCTCATTTCTTCAAATTCTTTTTCAGTGTACATCTTATATGCCTTATCTTTATATAAAATTCCGTCCAAATGGTCTAATTCATGACATATGGCTCTTGCAAAAAATTCATTGGCTTTGATGGTTATACTTTCGCCGTTTCTGTCAGTATATCTCAAAGTAACGTTCATGGGGCGCTTAACCTTTCCTGATAACCCTGGGATACTCAGGCAGCCTTCAATACCATCCTGTTCTCCGCTTTGCTCTAGAATAACCGGATTAATCATCTCATATAATCCATCACCCACATCTATAACAACTATTCTCTTGAGAACACCAACCTGAGGAGCTGCCAAACCTACTCCGTCAGCTCTGTACATAGTATCTGCCATATCTTCTAAAAGAGATAATATTTTTTTATCAATAGTTTCAACTGGTCTGCTTATCTTTCTTAATACTTCGTCCCCATCTTCCCTTATTTGCCTGTAAGCCATAAAAAACCTCCAATTATATATATCTTTACTATTATAGCATATTATAAGGATTTATATCTATTCCCATGGTAACATCTTTATCCTTGTTATTTTTCCAAAACCTATCACCCATGTCTGATAGTCGTTCAATAAGCAGCTCTATGTCTCTTTCCTTTACAACAAGCCTCCAGCGGTACTTGTTAGCAATCTTAGGTATCGGACATCGGGAAGGTCCAAGTACAAGAGTGCTTTTCGAACACTCTTCACATAGAAGAGGTTTAACACTTTTGGCAGCCTCAAAAACACCTCTGTCTCTTCTGCCTGAAAAGGTAACCACTGCAATATTTGTAAACGGAGGATAATCAAGTCTTTTACGAATCATGATTTCCTGTTTATAAAATGCCTTAAAATCATGGTTACATGCTGCAAGAATACTGTACTCATCAGTATTATATGTTTGTATGATTACACGGCCTCCGATATCTCCTCTTCCAGCCCTGCCGGAAACCTGGGTAAGAAGCTGGAAAGTCCTTTCAGAGGCTCTGTAGTCCCCGGCATTAAGCATACCGTCCGCCGCAAGTACTCCTACAAGGGTAACATTTGGAAAATCATGTCCTTTGGCTATCATCTGTGTGCCTACCATGATATTTATATTTTCATTTTTAAATCGGTTCAATATTTCCTCATGTGCATTTTTGTAACCTATGGTGTCCATATCCATTCGTATTACCGAAGCCTCTGGAATGCGCTTTATAACTTCTTCTTCAATCTTCTGCGTTCCTATACCAAAATACCTGATATTTTCACTATTACAGGATGGGCATAGTGAAGGATTCTGTACAGTAAAGCCGCAATAGTGACAAATCAATCTTTTAGTTTTTGAATGATAAGTCAGCGCAATACTGCACTCTGGACATTTCATAGTATAACCACAATTTCTACAAATTACAAAAGTTGAAAATCCTCTTCTGTTAAGAAACAAAATACTCTGCTGATTGTTTTCCTTGTTCTTTATAAGCTCTTCTAACAATCTGTAACTAAAAGGCGTCTTATTTCCGTTTTCAAGTTCGATTCTCATATCAACAAGCTCAACTTTTGGCAGTACTGCAGTTTTCGGTCTATTTTGCATTTCCAGAAGGTTAATTTTCCCTGTTTCAGCACTGTAATATGTTTCAACAGAAGGTGTTGCCGAACCGTATACAAGCAGGCAGTTGTTAATTTCACATCTCTTTCGGGCAACGTCCTTTGCATTATATCTAGGAATAGATTCAGACTTGTAGGAACCCTCATGTTCTTCATCTATAACAATCAATCCCAGATTTTCCAAAGGAGCAAATACCGCCGACCGTGCTCCTACTACCACATCTACTTTACCGTCTCTTATGAGCTTCCACTGATCAAATCTTTCACCCAGAGACAGTTTTGAGTGAATTACAGCAACTCTCTTTCCAAATCTTGAGACAAATCTTTCTACCATCTGAGGTGTCAGTGAAATTTCCGGCACAAGTATAATAGCCTTTTTCCCTAATGAAAAGCAGTGGGAAATAAGCTGAAGGTATACCTCTGTCTTTCCACTTCCTGTAATACCATGAAGCAATGTTTCCTGAAAATTTCCGCAGTCAAGCTGTTTCTTTAAAAACGTCAAAGCACGTGCCTGATCCTCTGTAGGTGATAGCGGTTCCGTCTTTTCATAATGCTTATCCTTAAGAGGATTTCTTTTAATTTCAAGAGTCTTGTAGCTTATGTATCCGTGTTTGCTAAGAGTATCAAGCACTGAAGTTGTGACACCGGCAAACCTTTGCATATCACTAACCGATACTATTTCATTATCAAGAAGTATCTCAAGAACTCTTACATGTTGTATTCTCTTAATCTGGTTGTTTTCAAGTTCATCTATTATCTCAGAGGTTGGTCTTGCAAGACTTACAGCTTTAACAGTCTTTTTATTAACCTTCTGCTCATAACTTTCTTCAATCAAAACTGCTCCGGATTGGCAAAGCTCCTCTATAGCCGCCTTAAATCCTTTTATGTTACAAAGACCTCTAAGTTCTTCATACTCACATTCTCCTCCGCAATCTGAAAGAAGCTCTAAAACCTTTTTTAGACCTGACTTTTTAAAATCTTTATGAAAATCATTATTAATTTTTATATTCTTAACTGTTTTTACACTTATCCCCGGAGGCAACATACATTTAATAATGTCTGAGTATGTACATATATATCTTCTTTTCATCCATTCCAGAAGCTGTATACTGTCATTTGTCAAAAGGGGATAAGGCTCTAATATTTCCTTTATTTCCTTATACACAATAGGCTTATCTTCGTAAATCAAAGGGTTTGTTTCCAGGACAAACCCTTCTCTTACCTGCTCTCCGCTACCGAATGGAACAAGAACTCGTAAACCTTTAAAAATCTGTCGAGACATGTTTTCAGGTACACTATACGTATATTTTTTATCAAAAGTTCTGGTTGTATTGTTTAGTACCACTGATACAGTTGTTACTTTCATTATGTCGACTCCATATTACATTTTCTAAAGAACCACTCTATTATATCAGATATGCAATTTATTAATCAAATCAGCAAGAATGTCTCTAGCCTCTCCTTTTGGAAGGTTTTCTATTTCTCGGAAAGCCTTCTGCCTATACCTTTGTATGTAGTTTTCGGTATATTCCATCCCCCCTGAAGAACATATCAGAGAAATTATATTATGAAGTTCTTCATTTGTCTTATTATCACTTCTCCAGTAGTTCTCTACCTTTTCATATATTTCTTTATTATTTTTGCAAGCATATATTCCTGGAAGAGTTAGTATCCCCTTGGAAAGGTCATTAAAGACAGGCTTTCCCCATTCTTGATCATCATTTTTATAATCCCGGTAATCGTCAATCATCTGAAACATAACTCCGTAGTAAAAGCCCAGTTTCGAAAGACTGTTTGTAATACGTGGATTACATTTTGCACATGATGCACCTAATGCGCAAGAAGCCGCAAAAAGTACTGCGGTTTTTCTTGAAATTCTTTTCAGGTATGAAGGAACTGACAAGTTCATTACATACTTATCTCTGTATTGGTCTACTTCGCCCTCACATATTGTCTTAACAGCTTTAGCTGCTATTGTCAACTTGTTTGCAGGAGCAATTCCCGCAAGCATCAAAAGTGCCTTAGTATACAAAAAATCACCGCAGTAAATAGCCATATCTCTTCCGTATTTTTTGTATACTGTTTCTCTGTTTCTCCTATATGGTGAGTAATCCAAAACATCATCGTGTATCAGTGTAGCAGTATGAAGAAGCTCTATAGCACTTGCAAGCTTAATAAGCTTGTCCTGTTGTATCTTACCGAAATATGATGAAACTATAACCATTGCTGGTCTAAGTCTCTTACCTCCTGCCCCCACCGTATCGGTAATGGCCTGAACCAAAAGCTGGTTTTTTGAAGTAACGTTAGTGCGTAGATTTTCTTCGACTTTTTTGATATCATTGTTTAACCTTTGGTTTTCAAAAAACATAATTACCCCTTATAAATTTGATATAATATTTAACTTTTTCAAAGCTCTAACAAAAAAGGTGCTGCATATCCCTACAAAAGTCCCCATAATAATTCCGGACAAAAGCAATACAGGTAAATAGCCTATAACAGACAAATCACTCATTATAAAGCATGCTACCAATATCTGCCCGATATTATGTGCTATTGAACCGGCTATGCTGATTCCAATCAAGCTTAACCACCTCTCCAAATATTTTAACATTATCCACATAATCAGTGTACTCAAAAATCCTCCACATATGCTAAAAGCAAAAATTACCGGCCCTCCCATAAACAGGGATGATAAAACACATTTCACCAAAACTATTGAAATACTATTTGATAGACTAAAAAAAATTAAGGAAACAATAGTTATTATATTTGACAATCCAAGCTTTATCCCTGGAATACCAACAGGAACTGGAAACCATGACTCAATAATTGACAATACCAACGCTTGAGAAGTAAGAACAGCCAGTAGTACCATTTTCTTTATGTCAACATTATTTTTTATATATAATCTCACTTTACCACTCCATCCACATTTTGATTCTTATCTTGCTCAAGCTTAATAATTATTTTATTAGGAAGACAAACCGCTATTTCTCCCGGTTGGCTGAGCCAGCCGGTTTTCACACAAATCTTATCTGGACAATCTGATTCAAGAAAGCAAATTCTGTTTTTTTCTGCTACAATAGTTGCCTTATGCACTCCTGATATATTAATCACTTCTCGTTTATTCAGACTGGTTAGATTAATTCTTCTAATTACTTTGTCATTCTTTTTTATTATTGCTGTAATACCTATGTTATCAACTGGGATTCCACTGGTATTGCTTAAACTGACTGCATCTTCCCTGCCAAAAAATACAGCTGACAAAATGCCAAGAACTATTACCAGCAAAAGAATTATGTCACCCTTTTTCAACATACGTAAACTCCCCGCTTTCATCCTGAAAATCAAAGTACCTTCTTAGGTTTTCAGTTATATAAACTTTTTTATCTTTCGTAATGAATATAGCGTCAACACCATGGAGTTTTTTCAATAATTCTTTTGACTTGTTTAACCCCATGACAAAAGTAGCTGTTGACAAAGCATCAGCACTAATGGAACTATCCGTAACAATGGTTGAACTAATCAAATCCGAATTACTAGGCCACCCTGTTCTGGGGTCAATAATGTGGTGATATCTAACGCCGTTTTTCACAAAAAATCTTTCATAGTCGCCGGAAGTCACTACTGTTTTATCAGAAATCCTTAAAATACCAATATATTTACCGTCTGCAGCTCTAGGATTTTGAATTCCTATTTTCCATGGTGTATTATCCGGTTTATTCCCCACTACATAAACATTTCCTCCAAGGTTTATGTAAGCTGATTTTATTCCGTCTTTGCGACAAATTTTAACTGCCTCATCTGCAGCATAACCTTTAGCAATAGCACCAAAATCTATCATCTGTCCTTTTATAGGAAGCCTAAAAGTCTTTTTTTCTGGGTCAAATTCAATAGATTTATAATTCACAAGTTTTAAAAGTTCATTAATTCTGCTCTGTGTAGGAACATGCGGATCATCAGTAAAAACCCCCCATTCTTTTACTAAAGGTCCTACTGTTATGTCAAAGGCACCCTGGCTTAATTCAGAAAAATGTTTAGCAGCACTTAAAACATTATATATATCATCATTAACATGAAATACCTGTGATTCCCCTGAATTAGTATTAATCCAGCTTAAAGTACTTGTATTAATATTGAGAGACATATTTTCTTCAATGCTGTTTAGTCTTTTGATAATTTTATTGGCAGAACTTTCAGCATTACTGCCATAAATTTTTTGGGAAATTATGGTGCCCATTTGAAAACTCTCTTTTTCAACGTAATTATTACTTTCATTACTTTTTGAACATCCGTTTAGATAAAAAGAAGCTATCAAAAAGAATAAAAATATTAAAATACGATTATTTTTCAAACAACTCACCCCCATAATAGTTATTGATAATGAATACAAATCGGGCAAATTATACATTATATAAACGTACAGATTTATTTATAAATGTTTCCCTTAAATTTCTATTTTTATAACAAAAACAGGAGATATAATTATGTCAAGAAAAATAATAATCGTAGGTGCAGGTTATGCAGGAATAGAAGCTGCTTTATACCTTCAACGAAAAAAGAAAAAGAAAGATGATTTGTCGATTACGATTATAGATAAAAATTCGTATCATACACTGTTGACAGAGCTCCATGAAACTGCCGGAAACAGGATAGATTCAGATGGAGTTATTGTACCCCTTAGAGATATATTTCAGTACACAGATGTTAAAATAGTGAAAGATGAAATTATTAAGTTTGATATGGAAAATAATACCATTTTATCAGCGAAAAATAAATATGAGTATGACTATCTCGTATTAGCCTTTGGAAGTGAGCCGAATTATTACGGTATACCCGGAATGAAAGAATACAGTTACCCTCTCTGGTCATTTAAGGATTCAATCAGAATTAAAGAGCATATTCTGGATTGCTTTGAACTTGCTTCTCAGGAAAATGATGAAACTAAGAAAAAATCCCTTTTGACCTTTGTAGTCGGTGGTGGAGGTTTTACAGGCGTCGAGATGATGGGAGAATTGGGAAGATGGGTTAAAAAGCTTTGTATTGACTACGGTATTCCCCGTAATCAAGTAAGCCTTTATCTAATAGAAGCATTGCCTAAAATACTTACAATACTAAATGAGAATAATGTTAAAAAGTCTATGGATTATCTTACTTCTACTTTGGGAGTTAATGTGCTTCTTGAAAGTGCAATTACAAAACTTGATTCTGAGAAGGTGGAACTCAAAGACGGGCGCTCAATAAACACACGTACCCTTATTTGGACTGCTGGAATAAAAGCATCCTCTTTGACTGATGAAATAGATACAGAAAAAAATAGAACTTCAAGAATTGTTGTTGATGAATACACTAAAACACCTTTTAAAAATGTATATGCAATAGGAGATGTATCTGCTTTTACCTATGAAGATAAAGTTCTTCCTCCTCTTGTAGAGTCTGCACTGCAAACAGGTGAAAATGCAGCTATTAATATACTCGCTGATATCAGAGGCACTGAAAAAGTTAAACTAAAGCCAAAACTGCATGGTGTCATGGTTTCCATCGGAAGCAATTTTGCCGTTAGTGAAATAATGGGAAAACAACTGCCTGTATGGATTTCGATACTATTGAAATACATGGTAAATGTTCATTACCTGTTTGGTATCGGAGGATTTGAACTTGTTTTTAAATATCTTAATCATGAATTAATGAAAAAAAGACATAAAAAATCCTTTTTGGAGTACCATTATACCCGTAGATCCGCTACAATATGGCTTGTACCTTTAAGATTATTCCTGGGTTATACATGGTTTATAGAGGGATATAATAAAATAAAGGAAGGCTGGCTGACTTCACCAATGCTTGCAGGTTTGCCAGTTGATGGTGCTTCCAGTGCCTCAATTACGGAATCAGGAGAAAAAATATTCCGAATTGTTTCCTCCCATACTCCGGAGTGGTACGCATGGGTAGCAAACCGATTAGTTATTCCAAATGCTCTTTTCTTTCAAATTATGATAGTACTAACCGAAGTGGGGCTTGGACTTGCATTTATATCAGGAACATTTACATTTATAGCAGGTCTGGCCGCAATTGCTTTAAACATAAATTTTCTTCTTTCAACAGGCTTATACGATACAAGCTGGTGGCTTATCCCTGCTGAAATAGCTATGTTGGGAGGTGCTGGAAGAGTATTCGGTATTGACAGTTACCTTATACCAGCATTGATGAAGCTCTGGAGATACCTTGTAAGGCGTAGCTCATAAATCAAAAACCATCACACTCTGTTTCAAAAACTGAAACAATGTGTGATGGTTTTTGGCTTTATATATAATTTTAATCTTCTGTTGAACTTTCGTTAGAATCACTTTCATTTTCATTATTTTCTTTAGCAACTGGAGGTTCAGATACTTCCATTTTAGAGACTGAAACCTCATAAGCTGTTTTTGTCAAAACTTCTCCTGACTCAAGCTTTTTTTGGTACTCCCTACTTTGGATTCTTCCCCATATCTTTATATTGTCTCCTACAGACAGATTTTGAGAATACCTGGCATTCCTGCCCCAGGCTATGCATGGAATATAGTCTGATTTATTATATGGTCTGTTAACCGCCACAAGTATATCTGTTATTTCCCTTCCAAAAGGGGTCATTCTATATATGGGTGACTTACATATATAACCGTTCAAATAAATCTGATTAGGATTTTTTATTCTTTTATCTTCATCAATAAATATGATTTCCCTTGCAAAAACAGTAAGCACAAGTTTATTTGACTCACTTTTATAGCTGTTATATGATCTGAATTGACCCTCTATTTCCAATAATGCGCCAATAACAAGCTTCTCCTTTGGAACCAGACGTTCTGAAAATGTAACAGATATTTTATCACTGCTTTCACTTAATCTGGGTACATCTAAATGAAAAGAATAAAATCCTTCTCCATATACCTCATGACTATATTCAACCTCCGAAATTACTCTTCCTGAAATGGTCACTACGTTATTTTCTATTACATTTCCGACCATTTACCCCCCACTCCTCTCTTTTGCTGTTGTGTCTCTCTTTTTAGTTTATCTAATGTAATATGTATTCCAGAAGAATACGATTTAGAATATCTTTTTCTTAGTTTTTTTATTTTATCCATAAGAATGAAGGTGCCATAAAAGCTGTTGCCAAAATAATACAATCATTATATATTATATTACAAAAAAACTCAAAATGAAATCATTTATTCTAGAAAAATACATTTGTTTTGGTTGAGTTTCTCTTTGTGAATCATACCTTTTGATTTCATTTCATATTTTTATATTATTCTTAAAGATATGCTTTAATTTTATCATGATTTTACATAAAGTGCTATATTTTTGTATGTTTGGTATATAAGTACTAAAAGTTTACCCACGCAGAAAAGCCTCAAGCTATATAAACTTGAGGCTTTAAGATAAATCTGGTGCATGTACTTGTCGTTTAATGGATTGACCGCTTCTTGTGCTTTCCTCCCATTACTTCCGATACATCATTTATGGTAACAAAAGCATTTTCATCTTTATCGTATATAATTGATTTAAGCTTTGAAACCTCCAGCCTTGTTACAACAGAATATAGTATTGTTTTTTCATTATGGGAAAAGCCGCCTCTTCCATCAAGAAATGTAACTCCTCTTCCAAGTCGTGCTGTGATTGCTTTAGCAATTTCTTCACCGCTTTCGGATATAATTATCGCGGCTTTTGTTTCATCAAGACCTTCTATAATAATATCTATGACTTTATAAGCAATAAAGTATGCTATAAGAGAATACATTGCATGATCCCAACCAAAGACAAGACCGGCACTGCTTAAAATGAATACATTAAAAAACATAACCATTTCGCCTACTGAAAATGATGTACGTTTATTAATGATTATTGCCACCATTTCTGTACCATCAAGAGAACCACCGTATCTAATTATTATACCTACTCCAATTCCCAGAATTATACCTCCGAATACCGAAGCAAGTAAGATGTCACTTGTAAGCACAGGTATGGAATGAAATACTGACACCCAAAAAGAAAATGATAATACTGCAAATAATGATGAAAAAACAAATGTTTTTCCTATCTGTTTATATCCTAGAAACAAAAATGGAATATTAAGTACAACTAAATATATACTTACTGGTACCTTAGTTAAATAACTTGTAATTATCGATATACCTACTATCCCACCGTCAATGATATTATTTGGTATTAGAAATATTTCCAATCCTGTAGCTGCTAAAATCGAACCGATAAATAGAAATATATATCTTTTTATTTCTCTTTTTATATGATTTTTTCTTGTCATTGACTCACCTCTCTAATTTATTTATATATTAAGCTAACTTTATATAGAACTTTACTTATTATTACTTCCATGAAAATAATTGGGAATTGTCTGCCTTATACTTTTTCGATGGTCAAATGGCTTGTTATGTTGTAAGGGTTTCGTTATTAAATAATTAGTAAACATAACAACATTACTATTTAAGGTACTAACCCTGAACGAATTTTTCAAATTTAAAAACTTATCATTTATTTTATTAATTACAGGCTTAGAGATATAAAGGTTTTTAGGTAATAATTGATTACGAGAATTGGAAGAACATTTATTATTAATATAAATAACATTAGGAAATATTTGTATTATGAAACTTATAAATAGTATAACTAAAGCAGTTCTCCAAATTCCCTTCTTCACCTAATAATTATCCTTTCATTTGATTATTATTTCAATTTCCATATTTAAACCTATATTTATTATATCATAAATATACTGTATAGTTTTTTAAAAAATATAAATTATTAATTTTTAGTCATAAAATTTAATTAAATAAGCCAAAATAGTAAGTTAAGCAAACATCAGCTGAAAAGTAAAAACTCCTTTTTTAGTTGAATTTTCAACCAAAAAAGGAGTTTTCTACTAACTATTTATTCACTTTGAATTGCATTCATATCATAAAGCAACCAAATTATAAGCTTGTAATCTTGCCTAACAAATACTTCTTTAAAATTGATAAATCTAATGCATCTACTGCATTATCATGGTTTACATCTGCAATTCTAATTGCATCCCCCGATAAATCACCCATTCCCAATAAGTGCTTTTTCAGCAATGCATAATCAATAGCATCCACTTTTCCATCCATGTTTATATCTCCCATTAGTACATCAGGAGTATCAGATATGTTGAGAGATGCAGCCAGAGCATAAATCAATGCACCATTCCAATTAATTGCAATTTCATTGGTCTGGTAACTATCCTGATCATCCTTCCAATCCTTGGCTCCTGGCCAACCTCCACCTACTAAGTATCCGGGCCAGGGGTCTCTCAGGGAATCACCACCCGAACGTCTGTCATGAGGGTACATAGGGGGGTTTAGTCCAAGTCCTGTAACGAAGGAACGATTATAATAGTTTCTGCCAAACAGAAAGTTCAATGCATCAAGAGATGTATTAACATACTCTGTCTTTGGTGATAATTTATTTGCAATATTGAGAATCATGGTCTGGCGTGCCACGGTACCATTACAGCCCCAATAATAGGTAGTTCCCAGTGGCCTAGCATAACCATGTTGATCTGCAGTAGCAACAATACTATCTGCTGCTGAAATTAATGCATTCTTAATTGTATTATACAGTGTAGTATTTTTTCCGCTTCTTTCAGACAATAGGTATGTAAACATTCCTAGATTATTTACATTTCCCCAATCGAAATCAACGTCAATTTTCTTTGTAAAGTAGTTTGCACTGGCTTCAAAGTCTGCCAGATAGCTGCTGTCACCAAGGGTTTCCCACATTTCAGCAGCAGCCCACAGTCTGTCGTCGGTATCTGTTGTATTATATTCGCCTGTACTGAAGCCGTTTAGGTTAGGCATTGTATTTCCAGGATTTGCTTTCAAAAAAGTATAGCTTTGTTTAGCAGCATTTATACATTTATCAGCATATGCTTCGTCATATGGTCTGAATATCCTTGAAGCCATTGCCATCATAGCAACAAAGTCTGCTGTTGCAGCACTTCCCCACGAAGTAAAAAACCTGTCGGTAGTTTCTTTTTCAGGTAGCACAAAATCACCAAAGTCTTTTGTAGAAAGTTTATGGCTTACCTTTCCGCTTCCATCAGGATATTGCATAGTCAAAAGCCAATCAGTCTCATATTTAAGTTCATCTAAATAGTCTGGCATTGAATTATTACTCTCTGGCATTGTTAAGGAAATATCTTTTATCTGATCTTTAAACTGCTCCCATGCAATAAACATTGAACCTAGAGTAATACCAGCATTAACAACATATTTATTATAATCCCCGGCATCGTGCCAACCTTTTCTGCCTTCTTTTATGCTATGCTGTCCATTAATATAATCAGTATATGCGTCTTTTGTATGACAGGCTTCATGAGAGTATACATTTCCGTTATAGGTGGCGGATACTGCTGTTCCACAGCGCCATAGATACATTCCAAGCATTGCTGTTTTAAAGGGATTGAAGTAAATATTGGGATCAATTTTGAAGGTTACACTCTTGCCTATTCCCGGCACAATCAATATGTAGCTTCCTTCCGATGTTACCTGCGAAAAATCAGCAATACTAATTTGCTCATTGGTATCAGAATTAAAAGCTGTAGTTGTTTTACCAGTAAGAACAACAGTTCCGTTTGAATTTACTACAATAAAATCGCTGGATACACCTGCAATTGTTGCTTTCTTCTCGGCTGATGGAATATAGCCGATAGAGTTGAGACGTATGCGAGAATCCTGCTGATAATCTCCGGGAGATATACTTGCAGCAGAAACATTTTGGTAAAAGTTCCCAGGTATTATACAGCCAGATATTGCAAGAATTCCGCTTATGACAAAACATGCAATTCTAGCTTTTACTTTTTGCTTTCTATCAAAATTTATAAAATTCATTCAACCTACCTCCTAAATTCAATCTCTATAAAAGCAAAGGGAGCTTCGCTTGCTACTTAGCTAGTAGTTTTGCTACACTCCCTGTTACATCTATTAGTTATACTGCTTGTGTCAAAATTATTTTCTTCAACTGAACATAATCTATTGCATCAACTGTATTGCTGGCATCAATATCTGCTGCTTTTAAAGCATCTCCTGTAAGTGTTTTAATTCCCAACAAGTGCATTTTTAGTAATGTCAAGTCCAAAGCATCAATTGTTGTATCGTTATTCAAGTCACCCAATTTAATTGTTGGGGTTGGGTCAGGAGTATTTCCACCTGGTGTAGTTCCATCAGGCTCGATACCACCAACTAGAACACCATTGTCATAAACACAGATATTGTCTGCCCTTTCAGGTGTCCCTTTCCAGCTGTCTTCAACAACCTTTAATCCCTGATGGCTCCAGTCATCAGTAGGATCCCAGTAGTTTTGCCAAGCATATGTACCTAAAGCAAACTGATATTTCTTGTTGGAATTTGCAATTACATAACCAGGCCATTTTACTTCTACATAATAAATCTTATCTTTATAGAGGTGTGGTCCTGAAAGTTCAGCTGCATAATTTGTTTCTGCTGCCGTCTGATCGTACAACTGTCTCAGTTCTATTTTGTTAGGGTCAAGTGATGTCATTCCTGTAGAATCAAAATAGTATCTAACAGAAATATTTTTTGAAGTTTTTGTAACATTGGATTTTACATATAAAGTTACTTCAGTTGCTTTTGGTCCGTCAGATTGTGCTATATCAACACAGAAACCTTCAACCCAGTATCCGGAACCGGAAGGATCTTCAGGGTCCTCTTCAACTGGCGGTGGTGGGAAATTCGGTGTAACCTGCATTGATGAGTTTCCAAAATATCTGTAAATACCCGCACTTGCTCCAACAAATGCCGCATTATAGTCTATTGTTACTTCATTGTATACATAATCTGATGTAATATCTATATGATTGTCACTGGCATCAGGACCACCAACCAATGCACCGTAAAGAACATACTTTTGAGGTCCAGTTCCTTCTGCAGTAGCATATCCTGATGAAGCTCTGTGGTGTGGATATTTTACTGAGTTATCACTGTATCCAACTACATAACAACGGTTCAGCGGATTGTTGCCTAACAGGTAATCCATCTGCGATTTAGCCCACTGGCTGTATTTTGAAGGAGTATCTCCATGGTGCTTATCATAAACAAGAGCCATTAACTGGGTAGCTGTATTGTATCTTGCAGAACCCCATTGATTTAAGAAAGCATATCCGCCAGGTGATACTGTAACATTTTTGCCTGTCATCCAACCATCCACTAACTTTTCTATCTGACTCCAAAAAATAATTTCTTCATATGGACTCTTATTTGTTAATGTTTTGTATTTATCTTCCAATACTTGTCCGTCTTTATCAATTAAATCATTTATTTCAGCAATAATACATGCAGTACCTGCCCAAACATCGTTCCAGCAGTGTGTCCAACATGAAGGTGCATAATAATCAAATAACTTTAGTGCTTCTTCAAGATAGTGATCATCCCTTGTTGCTAAGTACAGCCATGACGCAGCCCAACAGTAATCATCCTGCCATTTAGATGATCCATAATAGCCTTTAGGTCCATCTATATTTACTGATTTGTCTGGACATCTTTCTGCAAACTGAAAGAGTGCTTTAGCATATTTAAGGGATTTTTCTGCATATTCTGGGTCTTCGTCTTTAAAATTCATGTAATTGACAGCAAGTGAAGCTGCTGCTGCAGTCACACAATCAGTTGAAGGCATTTCATCAGTAGCAAACCAGCCTCTTCTGAACATTTCATCAACTTCAGGTGCTTGCCAGTATGCATGGTCCACGTCTCCATCTCCAACCTGGTAGCAAAATGCTATAGCCTTACCGGTTGAATCAAGGAAAGTACATTTCATAAAGTAATCATTAAAATATCTCAATATAGTTTTGATATGGGTATCCTGTCCTGTTGTAACATACTGATCTCTGAATTCATAGAATCCCCATCCCAGAGTTGAACCTGAATATGCTTCAGGCATTCCAAATTTAACATGGTCACCTGCATCATGAAAACCACCGGAAACATCAACCATTCCGTCTCCGTCAGGATCCAGCACACTCTTGTTTTTACTTATAAAGCTGCTTGTCATATTTGTATTTGTTGGATCTAGAGGGAGTTTTGCATCATAAGTATGGCAGTCATTTCTCCATGTGTATTGGTTATTTTCGCCAACTTCTGTACCACACATATTTGCATCATAAAAATATTGTGAGTACTGTAATAGTTTTGCATAGTTATAATCTGTACCTGCTGCACTTACATTCATCACAGTGAATGAAGTTGCAAGCATAGCAAGGATAACAATGCTCATTATAGAAGCTCTTGCTACCTTTAAAAACGTAACTTTTTTCATATTATATCTTCCTTTCTTTAAATAGAAAAAAATCAATTACTTTCCACTGGCGGGAAAGCTGGAAATTTCACCTGTCAGAAATTTTTTCATATATACAAAATCTATAGCATCTACAGAACCGTTGCCGTCAACATCTGCTGACTTTATACTCTGATTGTTGTCTAATATACATTTTTTTAATAAAGCGAGATCTATTGCATCGATTAGTTTATCTTCATTTAAATCACCATACAAAATTGTCGGATTATCCCCGTCTGTGGGGAATGGGTAAGTTTCAAGATCAGGAAGCTCGTCCAGAGTAATACAATAATCACTGGTATACATTTCTTTTAGCCAATCAACGGGATTATTCTGCTCTCCTGTTAAATGCCATCCATACCAAGGGCAGAAATACAACCAGCCGGCCATCTCATTTGTAAGATTAGCAACCCGCGGAATTGTATCATTTTCACTCATGGCAACAAGCTTCTTACCGTTAGTAAGCTTAACCATATTATAGAATGTTGAAGAAATAGCACTTCCGTTTGGCAGTCCATCCTTGGCATTGTATTTATCATAACCAAGAATATCAACTACATCATCACCTGGGTACCATTTTGAAGATGTGTCATATGTATAAGATGTCCAAACCCATATAATATTGTTTAAATGATATTCGTTTGTAAATTTGTCGTATAACAACCTGTACAGCTTTACACAATTCTCAGGGCCTTCAGCCCCCCACCAGAACCATCCTCCTTCTGCTTCATGGAGTGGTCTGAAAAGTACCGGAACATCAGCATCCTGCAGTTGTTTAAATTTTCCTGCCATAAATTCAATATCATTAAGCAATGCGGTATTTTCGGCAGTTCCCGGTGTCAGAGCCTTTGATATACTGAAAGTGGTGCTTTCGGTATAGAAGCTATTATCGGCTTTTTTGCCGATATTTCCGGGTGAAAACCAATGCCAGCATACTGTTGGTATACCACCTTTATTTTTGTACCAATCAATAACACGTTCAGCACAAAGATCATCCCACAACAAGCCGTTGCCTCTGAAATTCATAAAGTCAAATCCTCTTATTGCAGGCATCTTGCCAGTTTTCTCCTTAATGTAGGTAAACTCAGCCTCTGAAGCTTCATAGTTGTGGGACCCGCAAAGTTCCTGCTGTCCTGAAATGATATGTTTTCCATAAACGTCAACAAGATAGCTCATAAGTGCTTTTGCTTCTTTTGTAGCATTAGGGTTTACCAACTTTTTTTCAACTTTTAGGGCTGTAATACTTTCATCTGCCGGCTTAACAATAATGTAGTCAAAGAAGGTATATCCCCAGTAGCTTTCAAATTGGATATTGTTTAGTCCCTTGTTGAGCTTGACAATTCCTGCAGACATTTCCTTCCAACTTAGTGTGTAAGGAAAGCTAACCTCTCCCTGATTGGAATCGTTGATATTCAGGTACTGTATTTTCTTAGTTTTGTCATATGGTTGTGCATACCGTACAACTAACTCATAAAGTCCTGCCTGGTCAATGTCAACATTAACAGAAGTACTTGTCCCCTTCTGTCCAATGAAACTGCAAGTTGCACCACTAAGGTCAAAGGTTAAACCATCATCAGTTTTTCCTACATAGTCAGTATGAATTTCAGCATTATTGTGAACGCCGTTTTCAAATTCATATTTTATACCTTCTACTGACATGGCATTTGCAGGAACATTTGCAGCTGACATTAAAGGTATCAGTGCTGTCAATGCCAATACTAAGAAAATCTTTAGAAAATAATTTTTATTCATGTTTAATCCCCTCCTTTCTATAATTTAAATTTTAACTACTTTATGTCATTTTACATAAATGTCATAAAATAGCTTTATATACATATATTATTACATTTTCGCGGTTCTTACAATTGATTAAAATAGTAATTTTTTATAATAAATTAGAGGATTTTGGAAGTCCGGTGTTAAATTATATATAGTGGGTATTTTTAACAACACTATTATGCCGCATAGCGGTCGAAACAGGAGGTAAAAATGTATAGGAAGTTTGTAAATGCACTTGTTATAATTGCATTAGTATTAACGTCGCTGGTACCGGCCGCAAATACTTTTGCAGCAACTACAAAGACCACCACTACGGATACATATGTTGCAAAGGTGGGAACTGATAAGATTTCAAAGGAAGAATACAACTTTTTCCTTAGGGATGCAATTTCAATGATACAAAGTTATTATGGCTCCTATAATGTTGATTGGAATGCAAAGATTAACAATATGACAGCATCTGAATATGCAAAAAAACTGGCTCTTGACAATATCGTAGATTTTAAAATTCAACTTGCAAAGGCTAAAGCTGCAAAAATAACATTAACTAAAGAGGAAGCGGATGAGTTCAATGCTAATATGAGTTCATATTTAAATGCTCTGGCATCAACATCTGCAGAGCAAGAAAAAATTATTAAAAATGAAACTGGATTTACTCTTAATCAATTCATAAGTTTTTATAACAATGCATACATAGTAAGAAAATTTGCTTCGCAAACACAAAATAATTACAAATGTACTGATGCTGAGCTTAAAAAGTTCTACAATAGCAACAAAGATAAATTTTACAAGGTAATTGTAGGACATATATTGTTCCTGAATACAGACGAATATAATCAATACTCTCCCGAAAAAGATGCAGAAGCTAGAAAAAAAGCAGAAGACACCTTAATGAAGGTAAATGATCCCAATACCAATTTCCCCGCACTTGTAAAAGAGCTTTCAGAAGATCCAGGTTCCAAAGAAACTGGCGGAAAATACACTGTAATGAATAACAACCAGTTTGTACCGGAATTTCAGGACTGGGCAATGGATACATCAAAAAAAGTCGGTGATACCGGTATAATTAAAACCTCCTATGGCTACCATGTAATGAAGCTTATGAAGATTTATTCATTTACACAATTAAAAGATGAAATAAAAAGCAGTTATATTACTCAAAAGTATGATGATGATTTAAGCACTTGGAGAAAAGATAAAAATTATAAAGTAGTTAAAAACGACTCAGTGTTCAATGCAATAAAAGTTCCATAAATAACTGTAAATTGGGCTATTGAATGTACATATTATGTCCAGAACAATAGTCCAATTTTTTGCGTATTATAAAGGAGCATCGCTTACCTTATTTAGGTTTACGACGCTCCTTCTTAATAATGGCACAATACTACTAGAAAGTAGTTATTACACCTAATATTAACTTTTTCATTAACGCGAAATCAAGAGCGTCTACTTGACCATCTCCGTTAACGTCAGCATTAGAAAGAGGCGTTCCTGAAAGTTTAGTAGCACCTATCAAATGTGATTTTAGCGCTGCAAAGTCTAATGCATTAACGCTTCCATCAGCATTTAAGTCACCTTTTACTTCAGGCTTAGTTCCTCCATCAATATTAATTGTCATAGCAGTAACATCAGCTCTACCGCTGCTCTGGTAACCTTCAACAACGAGAGAAACTTCATACATCTTACCCATTTTCATGCCCATCTTTTCCCACGCCTTGAAGTGTTCGCTTACAGATATGGAACCGCTTGTACGCTTTGATGTTCTAACGCTCCAATACTGCTGAAAAGTTGCAGTACCTTTAATTGATGGTTGGTTTACACGAGTAGTCTCATAAACATCATATGTAGCGCCATCAACAGTAATGACTCCCTTTGATTGAGCTCCAGGTGGTCTCCAACTACCCCAGCTTTCAATGATGTAATACTCTACCAGAGGACTGCTTGTCCATCCATAGACAGACAAGTATGAATTACCTGATGGCTGGTAATTACATGCATAGTCCAATGTGATGTTTCCAAGTTCCTGGTGAGTCTGTGTCTCATTGTACTTTTTACCGGTACGGAATAATGCATTATTGATATTACTCCATGAGCAGCTGAATTTACCACCACCATTTAGAGTCATACTTGTATTACCACTATCCTTCCACAACTCGTAGTCGTATCCGTCAATGGTTCCAGTCTTATTCTCAGTAATGGTTGTTGCTGCCTGTACGTTTAAAGCAAAGGCACAACATGCAATTGATAAGCCCAAAGTCAGAGCCTTCAATAATTTCTTTTTCATTAAATTTCCTCCTTTCTTTTAAAATTTTTGTTACTTTTCCAATTATATCATAATTTGCATTGTTTATCTACTATTTGGTGCATTTTCCACAAATAAAGTTGAATTTTTTTCGAAATATTTATGAATTATTTCTATTTAATTCCACATTTTACAATTCATATAAACCTATGTCTCCATGAGTAGCTTAATGTCATCATCTACTAATCCAATCCCTGCAATGCCAAAATTATCTACAAGAAATTTTGTAACGTTGGGAGATAAAAATGCCGGCAGTGTGGGACCAAGATGAATGTTTCTGACACCCAAATACAGCAAGGCAAGAAGAACCAATACTGCTTTTTGCTCATACCATGATAGATTATACACAATCGGAAGGTCGTTTATGTCCTGAAGTTCCAATACTTCTTTTAATTTCAAAGCAATCATTACAAGTGAATATGAATCATTGCACTGTCCTGCATCTAACACTCTTGGAATTCCTCCGATGTCTCCAAGGTCTACCACTTGTTATATCGATATTTAGCACACCCTGCCGTAAGAATAACCGTGTCCTTTGGAAGCTTTTTGGCAAATTGGGTGTAATACTCTCTGCTTTCCATCCTTCCGTCACACCCTGCCATTACGAAAAACTTTTTTATGGCTCCTGTTCTGACTGCGTTAACTACTTTATCAGATAAAGCAAAAACTTGATTATGTGCGAATCCTCCAACTATATTTCCTGATTCAATCTCTACTGGTGGTTTCAGAGTTTTTGCAAGTTCTATTATTCTTGAAAAATCTTTTTTTCCATCACAATCAGCCTCTATATGAATACAGCCCGGAAAGCCTGAAATGCCTGTAGTAAAGATTCTAGATTTTACTTCCTCGTTAATTGGCGGAACTATACAGTTTGTGGTAAAAAGGATTGGACCATTAAAAGAAATAAATTCCTCTTCTTGCTTCCACCAAGCATTACCGTAATTACCGGCCAGATTATCATATTTTTTAAATACTGGGTAATAATGGGATGGCAGCATTTCACTATGTGTATATACATCAACCCCTGTCCCTCTAGTCTGTTCAAGAAGCTGTTCTAAATCAGTCAAATCATGGCCTGATATGAGAATACCCGGATTCTTTCTTACTCCTATATTAACTTTTGTTATTTCAGGATTACCGTATTGAGAAGTATTCGCCTCATCTAAAAGGGCCATTGCTTTAACACCTGCCTCGCCTGCCTTCATAGCAAGAGTAACAAGGTATTCAACGGTAACCTCTGTTTTCAAGGTTGCCTCCAGTGCTTCATAGATAAATGCATAGAGAACTTCAAGCTCTCTTCCAAGATTCAATGCATGATAAGTATATGCAGCCAGTCCCTTTATTCCAAATAAAATAAGGTTTTTCAGAGACCTGACATCCTCGTTATCCTTGGGTATCATACCGACATATGACGCCTTATACACCATATCGTTTAAGGTTTCTATTTCAAATGTGGCCGCATCGTGTAAATTTTCTACAGATACTTTACTTCTTAATTCATTTCTGATAGAAAGCATTTGATTAATTTTTGTTATAATAATATCATCATCGAAATTAGCATTTGTTATTGTCATAAATAAACTCTTTATAACTTCGTGGTTAACATAAGATAAACTATTGATATCAAGTTTCCCTTTAATAACAATTTCCGAAATTCCTTTAAGCGTATATATTAAAAGATCCTGCAAATCTGCAAGGTCTTCACTTTTGCCGCATACACCACCAAATTCACAGCCTTTGTTTCTGCCAGTCTCCTGACATTGGTAGCAAAACATGCCCATGACAAACCCTCCTGAATATTAGTCTCTTGATTTAATACTATAATGATACAAGAAAACTATTTTGAGAGTTGTTGCAAATGCAACAAAGATTATTATTTTATGATTATATTATTCCTTCCTATCAAGCAAAGTCTCAACTGACAAAGTGCTTTTCATAACCGCTTCCTTCAATCCATTTTAATTCTGTGCTTTGTATAATATAAAAAACCGCAAAAACATCAAAAGATGAATTTGCGGCTTTTTATACACCCTGCCATTGATTCTACTATTTCTCAACAGTATTAAGCCTTACGGGTATCCATTGGCTCATAACCTTTAAGGCTTAATGAATTTGTTACTACCGATACCGAGCTAAAGGCCATTGCACCACCTGCAATCATTGGATTGAGTAATCCCAGCGCTGCAAATGGTATACCTATAATATTGTAGAAAAATGCCCAGAATAAATTTTGTTTTATTTTAGTCATAGTTTTTCGTGAGAGTCTTATTGCAGCAGGAATTGTTCTTAAATCGCCCCTCATAAGGGTAATGTCTGCTGCTTCAATGGCAACGTCAGTACCTGTGCCTATTGCCATACCGATATCTGCTGTAGCTAAAGCAGGGGCATCGTTTATTCCGTCACCAACCATTGCAACAATTTTGCCTAGTGCCTTTAGCTTTTCAACTTCCTCCGCTTTGTTTTCAGGTAGTACTTCTGCCAGTACATTTGTTATTCCTACCAATTTTGCAATTGCATTAGCAGTTCTTTTATTGTCCCCTGTAATCATATATACTTCAATACCTATTTTTTTCAATTCTTCAATTGCTTCCTTTGAACTTTCCTTCAAGGTATCGGCTACTGCAATTAGAGCAGTAAGCTTATTGTCTACAGACATCAACATTGCTGTTTTGCCTTCATCCTCAAGTCTTTCAATAACAATTTCAACATCCCCAACATCAATTCCCTGTTCACTCATTAGCTTTCTGGTACCCATATATATGGTTTTGCCATCCACAACAGCCATTACGCCTCTTCCCGGTATTGCTTCAAATTTGTCAGGAGCATTTATATTACCAAGTTCTTTTTTACCATACTCATAAATTGCTACTCCTAAAGGATGTTCTGAACTTTTTTCAGTAGTTGCCGCTAGTTTTAATATTTCTTTATCAGTATAAGAAGTGTCTATAAGAACTATATCGGTAACTTCCGGCTGGCCTTTTGTAATTGTTCCTGTTTTATCAAGAACTACAGCGTTTAGCTTATAAGCCATTTCCAGATGTTCTCCGCCTTTAATTAGTATGCCGTTTTCAGCACCCTTTCCAGTACCTACCATTATTGCAGTAGGAGTTGCCAAACCAAGGGAACATGGACAAGCGATAACCAAAACGGCTACAGCACTTACTATAGCCTTATTTACATCACCGGTTACCAGTAACCATATTACAAAGGTCAATAAAGCAATTGCCACAACCACGGGAACAAATATGCCTGATACCTTGTCGGCAATTTTCTGAATTGGAGCCTTTGAGCCTTGGGCATCTTCAACCATTTTAATTATCTGTGAAAGTGCGGTATCCTTGCCTACCTTTGTAGCTTCAAAACGAAAGGTTCCAAATTTGTTTATGGTTGCTCCAATTACAACATCGCCTGGTTTTTTCTCAACCGGAAGGCTTTCCCCTGTGAGCATTGATTCATCTATAGATGAGTTACCTTCTAATATTTTACCGTCAACAGGAATTTTTTCTCCAGGTCTCACAATTACCATATCTCCAGGCAGAACATCTTCTATAGGTATGTCTTCTTCCGCACCATTCCTGAGTACTCTGGCCGTCTTTGCCTGCAAGCCCATAAGCTTCTTTATTGCTTCTGAAGTTTTTCCCTTTGCAACCGCTTCAAAGTATTTGCCCAACAAAATAAGTGTAATAATAACTGCTGCAGCCTCAAAGTAGAGGTTTTTCATCATGCCTTTGTGAACTTCCTCAAAGAAAACATTGTAAATACTAAAAAAGTATGCAGCAGAAGTGCCCATGGCTATTAATACATCCATGTTGGCACTTTTTGATTTTAGTGCGTAATATGCATGCTTATAAAATCTGAAACCAATTATAAACTGTACCGGAGTTGCTATTATCAGCTGGAAATACTGATTGTGAAGCCATGACAGTAAAGGGCTGTTCAGATTCAACATTCCCAGTATCATTGCAAGTACAAGAGGAGCACTTAATACTGCCGATACAATAAGTGAAAGCTTCAAGGATCTAATTTCCTTCTCCCTTTGCTCTTTCTCAGTATCCCTGTTTACCTCCTCAACTTTTTCTGCCCCATATCCCAGGCCCTCAATTATCTTAATTATGTCTGAGACCTTTATTGTTGACGGGTCATATTCAACATTTGCCTTTTCAGTGGCAAGATTAACAGCAGCTCCAACAATTCCTTCTGTCTTATTAAGCTTTCTTTCGATTTTTGCAGAGCATGCGGCACAAGACATTCCGGAAAGCTTTAATTCAACTTTGTTTGCGGATTTTGGGCTTTCCTTTATAACACCATAACCCAGTTTTTCAATTACTTCTTGAAATTTAGCTGAATGGATCAAAGTATCATCATATTCAACTGTTACTTTTTCTACCGCAAAATTAACATTTGCTTGTTTTACCCCATCAAGCTTATTTAGACCCTTTTCAATCCTTGCTGCACAAGCCGCACAGCTCATTCCTGTGATTTTAAGGGATTCTTTTCTATCCATTTTATCTGCTCCTTTACTATTGTAATATTGTATACATTAACCGCAGCAACTTTCAAAATTGGAAACATCCACCTGTAAATCGGTGTCACCTTCTATGTCTTCAGCGAGGGATGATAAATCTCTGACAACCTTTATAGTACTGCTAATCATTCCCATCCAGCAACTGTATACAAATTTTCCTTCTCTGTCCGGTGTAAATTCAATAACATTTTCTCCAGACTTTAGTGGCACATTCTCAATATTGTATTCAGGTATGTTTATTCTGTTGTTACAACCGTTTATGTCACTTGAATCAGCTGTAATTATCCATTTCACAGGCATACCTTTTTGAACCGTTATGGGACTGTATCTACCGGAATCAAGTTTTGTGGTAACTACCTGAATGTTTCCCTCTATTTTTGCAATTCCTCCTTTATAAGATGATTCATTAAGGAGTACCCTTGCATTAAATCCCGAAAGTGAAAGTCCTCTGTTTAACATTATAATACCAAGAAGCAATACCAATACAGCACTTATTTTCATCATTTTGTGTGTAAATTTTCTACTGAGGAGTGAGCTAACAGCCCCAATTCCAAACATTAAGGGAACTGTTCCGAGGCTGAAAAGAAACATAGATAATGCCCCTGTAATGGTACTGCCTGTCCCCAGTGCATATAGCTGCATTGCCTGCAAAGGTCCGCAGGGCATAAGTCCATTCAGTAGTCCAACAATCAAAGGCCCGCGGCTTCCGCTGTTTTGATGTATTTTTTTTGCAAAAATCTTTGGCATTCTAGGATTCAATTTTCTAAGTACAGGTAAAACATTCAACATATTTATTCCCATTATAACCATAAAAACACCCGAAAGTATTGCAACTACACCCTTAGCAGAACCAGAAAAGCTTACAACTGAGCCTATTCCTCCTACAATTCCACCTACGACGGTATATGAAATTACACGTCCCAAATTATATAAAATACTAGGTTTAAATTTTGCCAATCCTGAAACACCGGATATGGTTTTGTATCCAACACATACTGATAGATTTATCCCTCCGCACATGCCCACACAATGTAGTGATGTCAACAGCCCTATTAAAACCAAAATTCCGTATCCCATTGATTGATTCACTTCAGGTATAAAGTCAAACCCTATTGTATTTTTTATAATTACATAAAGGGCGAGTATAATTACTGCTATTCCCGCAATTTGACCTACTCCGGGCCATTCCGATTTTTTAGAGGGAATATTTGAGGTCTGTATGTTATTTGATGTTTCTTGGGGCTTATTCTTTACTATATAATCCAATTTTTCAATTACTTTTATTATTGTGTTAAGCTTAACAGCATCTGCATTGTAAGTTACGTAAACATTAGAACTACTGTAAATAGCTTTAACTTTTACAATTCCATTTAGTTTTTTAACTGCATTTTCTATTCTTGTTTCGCAACCAATACAAGTCATGCCTTCAACTTGGAGAATTATATCCACTAGATTTTCCTCCTTCATTTCACAATTTTACTTATTCAGTTTTATTAGCTTATCATTTCTATGTGAAGATTTTATGGAGGAATACAATTTGATTCTATAATATTTTTTAATTGATTTACAGATTATATGTTATAGGATTAATTTTTGCAGCATATGAGGGGGTAGTTTTATGAAAAAAAGACTTCTAATGGGCTTTTTTACTATATATCTTTTGATTTTATTGTCCTTTAACTGTTTCCATGTAGATGCATCTCTTTTCTCCGGTAAGACAAAAGGTTCATATAATGAAAGGCCTTTTACTATGGTATGGCTTTCCGACCCTCAGTATTATGCAGAAAGCTATCCACAAATTTATGATTGTCTCGGTAATTGGTTTGTAAAAAACTATAAGCGCAACTCTTTCGGATATTTGATTGTATCGGGGGATATTGTAAATAATGCAAGCCATGTAAATCAATGGGAGGTTGCAAGTCGAAACTTTCATAAACTTGATAATGAAAATGTTCCATATGGTGTACTAGCAGGTAATCATGATGTCATGATGAATGGACTTAATTATAGTGTATTTAAAAGTTATTTTGGTACTTCCCGATATATTAATAAGTCTTGGTACGGAGGAGGTATGGATGATAATCGCAATCATTACGACCTAATATCTTTCAACTCCTATGACTTTATTATTATGTATCTGGGTTATGGTAGTGAAACATCCCTTGAAACAATAACTTGGGCAAATAGCATTCTTGAAAAGTACTCAGACAGAAATGCTATTCTGGTTTTACATGAATATCTTAATGAAGATGGCGAAGTGACAGAAAAGGCAAGAATAGTTTCTGACAGTATTGTCATTAAAAATGCTAATATTTTTTTAGTATTATGTGGACATTATCATGGTGCTCAAAAAAAAGTTAAAATGGTTTGCAATTCTAATGGGACTACAAGAAAGGTTTTAGAGATTCTCTCTGATTATCAAAAGGCTCCAAATGGAGGTAACGGTTTTTTAAGATTTCTCAAATTTTATCCCAGTTCCGGTACTCTTAACGTTTCCCTGTATTCTCCCTTTACCAAAAAATACAGCTTTTTTGGTAAAGATATTGACAATTTTACTGAGAGTATTGAATTAATTGATTAATAAGTCTGTTTTTATTAGTCACTGTATCCAAATGCCAGAATACTGAATTCTTTATCTTGTGAATCTTTTGACATTTTAATCTTAATTTTATGAGTTGCAGGAATTTCATGGTTTATTAATAATTTAGATGCCGGATTATTCCACCCTGAGCTGTTAAAACCATTTAAAGTAAGCACATATATATCGTCAATATAGATATCAATTGAACCTATTTGAGTATTCTTTGATATCTTATACACAATAAACAGATTCTTGCAATATAGATAAAAGCAGAATTCTCCCCTATTATTCCCACCTTTGTGTGTCCATCCATTAGGAAACTGATTTATAGTAATATCCGGAAAAAAGCCGCCTGAATTTTCAACTGGCGTATTTGTATTATCCAACATTTTTAGGTTTTTAAACTCATTGCCAACTATAGGAGTTTGTGAAACATTATAAACATCGTCCTGAACCTCATTACTGACTTCATTTAGATAATTTTTTATAAGCTCTGTAATAAATTCATGTCCTTTCTCATGGGGATGTATATAGTCATCGGAATAATCCTGCCATTTCATTGTACCTTCATCAAACTCAGGAACTATGGCATTCTTAACACTAATCATAGGTAATTCATAATGACTTCCGATTTGTGCCATCTCATTCTGACAAGAAAAGCCGGATTCTGCTATTGTAAATAGTAATACAATGGCAGTTTCATATTCTGAACCCAAAATTCTTAGTAAAAGACTTTCAAAAGCAGTCATACTAGTTTTATTCTTTGCATCATTAACTGCAAATTCAACAAATACAATGTCTGGTTTATGGATTAATAAACCTTCCTCAATTCGTATTAATTCTATTGTAGAAGTTGTTCCTGCCCTTCCTGCATTTATGTAATTTACGTTATTACCTGTACCAAAGTTATTTGCAAAATAATCACTGGTTAACTTTGAATAGCACTTCTCGGGACCACCGTTGTAACCCTCTGTTATTGAGCCTCCAAGATAAGCAATAGTTATCTTCTGTCCATTTCCTGCCTTCTTCATGGTCTTTTTCATTCTATAATTATTTCCTGTGCTCATTAGTGAACGTTTTATAATTTTGGAATGGTTTTCTTGAGAATTTTTCATAAAATTTAGTCCTCCGAGTTTAGTACTTTACATAACAACACTTATACTGAACTCAAACGATAAATACTATTTTATAAATAATAGCTTTGTATTGAAATAATCTAGTAATTATAGTAGTATGAAGCATATAAGTTAAGACTTATAATCTTATATCAATGGAGATTTTAGTATGACATCTCAACAGTTAGAATACATAATTACACTTGCTGACGAGAGAAGTTTTTCAAGAGCTTCCCAAAAACTTCTTATTTCTCAGCCTGCATTAAGTCAATTTGTAAAAAACCTTGAAACTGAACTGAATGTACAATTGTTCGACAGGAGTACCACTCCCATAAAGCTTACATATGCAGGAGAACTTTATATAACCGCTGCTCGTAAGATTCAAACTATCCTGTCGGAACTGGATAATGAACTTAAAGACCTGGCAATTCTCAATATAGGTAAACTAACTATAGGTACTATCCCTTTTAGAGCCTCCTGCATGCTTCCAAAAAGTATTGTTTCTTTCAAGAAAAAGTACCCCGGTGTGGATATCCATATTGTTGAGAATGAAGAAGCAAATCTTGAATCTTTACTTACCGATAGCCTGCTGGATTTATGCATTTTATCAGGTTCTATCCATAATAATCTTATTCAAACCGAAACTCTGGCTCAGGAACAGCTTTACTTGGCAGTTCCTAATTTTAGTCCTTTTAACAACGGAAAGGAAGCTTACCAACTAAGTGCCAAAGATATAATTTATGACAGCTCTACATTATTTCAGGCACAATCTCTTAACTTGGTTGACTGTATAAAAGAGAATTTTGTTCTTATACAGAATGATGATGCAATATATAGTGAATTGTCTCAGTTTCCTGAGTTTAGTCATCAAAATACAATGTATACAGATCGGATTGAAACTGCTTTTTCTTGGACTTTATCCGGAATCGCATGTTCTTTTATTCCGGATACACTTATACGGTATGGAAATTATCAAAAGCACCCTGTGTATTACAAATTAAATGCTCCTTTTGCCAAACGTGATATTATGGTTGCATATAAGAAAAACAGGTATTTATCAAAGGCGGCGTCGGAATATATTCTGCTTTTAAAACAGTTAATCGGATGCGGCACATGGCTTTCTCCCAACGAATAGTATTTGTAAAAATTACTTTATGAAAAAGAGGCTGCCGTAAGTTTTCGTCAGCCTCTTTTTTCGTTGTCTCAAATAAAATTGATTACTTACCCAGAACCTTTGCCTTTAACAATGCAAAGTCAAGGGCATTTATGTCTCCATCTGAATTCATATCTGAATTCTTTAAGTTTATTATTGGGTTTGCACCGAGGATATACTGCTTCATTATAGCTAAATCCAATGCATCAACGTTTTCATCATCGTTTACATCTCCTAGTATCGGTTCAGGATCTACTATAATTGGTCCATCTCCGTAGTACTCACCTAGAGATATTCCGTTTTTACCGAGAGGAATCTGATGGTCAAGACCTATAAATTTACCGTTTGCTTGCCACAATGCTGGCTTCAGCAATCCATATTTTTCTTCGTCCCAGGTTGCCCAGTCATTTCCTATCAATCCGCCTGTATCACCTGAGTTAGGATTCAAGCACCAGAAAGTATGGTTGATACGGTTCTTAATCATGTAATCTCTTAATAAAGTCATCCATTTCTGATTCTTTCCACCATCCATGAATCCTCCCCATTCACCTATAAGAAGAGGAGCTATTTTTTGATCGTCTATGAATGCCCATGTGTCATACCAGTAATCATCTAAGAGGGTTTGTGTTGTGAAATCCTTATCAAACCATGTTTGATTATATACAGAAGGTCCGTAATCATGTGGTGAATATACTATTTGACTGTTTAATGGACCTAGATCAATAGGGTAATCCTTTACACCTCTCAGATTTCCGCCCCACCATCCGCCATGCCATGGAGCAGCTTCACCGGTAGCTCCCCATACATCAGGAGTATCAAATGTGTATCCTTTTTCAGTTTTTGGGTATTGCTCAATACCTTCAATCATAATTAACAACTTTGGATTTACAGCTAATATTGCTTTTGAACACCTTTCAGCTGCATATTTCCAGTTGTTTTCATCTGTTGAGTTATCCCATTTTGCCATGTCAGTTGGTGTTTCTGCGGTATATCCTCTTTTTCCGTGAGGTTCGTTTTTCAAATCTATGGCAAGTATTGTATCATCATTTTTATATTTATCTGCAAGCCATACTAATGTGTCTATCCACTTTTCTGTAGTAATCATACCCGCTGTTGTAGTTTCAAGACCATACCATAACGGATACATATGACCTGAGTTGTTGGCATCAGGGCTGTGAACATCTATCATTACCTTGATTCCCAACTCCTTGCAATATCCCATTATTATGTCAAATATTTCCATACTGTTTTTTGGCCCATCAGTTTCAGGGTCATAAAAATCAGGGTTTACAACGGTATATGGAGGATTGTTACTGGCTGTAACACTGGAAACCTTGTTTGGTTTACCAATCATCCAGCTGTATAAAAGTTCAGTAGAAATAGGTACTCTCAGAAAACCTATACCTCTGTCGGCAACACTGGTCAATATATTCTTAACATCATACCAAGCACCGTGAAAAACATTTTCACTACAGTTAAAACCAAACCAGTTTGCACCAGTAAGCCAAACTTCACGTCCGTTCATATCATATATCTTATCACCAACGCAATGAAGCCAATCATCATTATTTGTATCTACTGCAGCCGATGCAGTAATACCGAGATTAGTCAACATCATCGTTGAAGTCAGTGCTAATGTCATAAGCGCTGAAACTATTCGTTTTTTCATAACCTGTTCTCCTTTTAATTTTAATAACCTTAATAAATACTTCTTTAAAGGTAATAAACCCTTTTACCCCAATAAAGCCTTCTTTAATAGAGAAAAATCAATTGCATCTATGGAACCGTCGTCATTCATATCTGCATTATTTTTATCAATATTTCCATTCTGAGTGAGAATATAGTTTTTCAGGAGTGCAAGGTCAATAGCATCAATGAATGAATCTTTATTTAAATCACCCTTTTTAGCAGGCGGATCTACAATTACGCCGCCAAAGAACTTAACAGCTCCTGCAAGTACTCCAACAAGACCTGCATTATAGTCAAGGGCTACCTCTGTATACTGATACTGGTTTGCATCGTCAAGGAATCTGTCATTCTGATCAGGTCCTCCTACCAACGCACCTGTTAATAAGTGTTTAGCAGGCTTCGCATTATCCCCGTTTGCATATGTGTAACCGTTTGCTGCTCTGTGATGAGGATGAATACACCAATTGCTTCCATAGCCAATTATATATGACATATTGGCAGGATTATCACCTAAAATATAGTCTACTTGTTTTTTAGCTAAATCCAAAAGTGATTGATCTTTGTTATCCTTGCAGTAAATAAGCATAACCATGGATTCTGCAGCTGCATATCTGAGTACACCCCAGTTGGAGAGCCACTTTAGTCCTCCAGGAGTAGTTGTTATTTGAGTCTTCCAATAGTTGAAATTAAAGTCTACTGCATCTTTGTATATCTGCTTTCCTGTGATCTGAGCCAATCTCAAAGCAGCAGGAACATACATATCATCCCAGCACATGGTCCATTTATCTTGCAGCTTATTTTCATTCATTGTATTGCCTAAGGTGATAAACTGCTCAGCATCAGTTATGTAAGTACTATCATTAGTTGCAGTGTATAGCCATGTTGCTGCCCAAGCCAAATCATCGCCAAAGCTGGTAGCCTGATAGAATGACTGGCCATTACCTACGCCCTGATTTGCTTTACCCATTGCATAGAGTTCTTTTGCTGCAGTAAGGCACTTTGCTGCATAAGCGGAATCAATATTCTTGTAATTGAGATACATAAGAGTAAGTGCTGCAGATGTCTCACCCAAAATATCTGAAGCAGGATGACTAGGATCAGCCTTATATAATGAAGGTCTTTCACCTGGCTGCTCCTCTGGTGCGCCCCAATATGTATGGTCGGCGTTTCCCTCTCCTACCTGATAGTAGAATGTGGTTGAGTTCGGATGTGACTTAAGGAAATAGTCAGTAAAATATTTCAGCTGCTGCAGCATTTTTGTTGTATTTCCGGTTGCATCAAATGACTCTTTAAATTCATAAAGTGACCAACCCAAAACAGCTGCCGAATAGCCTTGAGGCAGACCAAACTTTACATGGTCTCCTGCATCATGATAACCGCCTGTTAAATCAATGCCAACATCACTTCCGTCTGTTGTGTGGCATGGGCCTCTCCAGTCAAATACATTATTTTCTCCTGCTTGAGGACCACATTTGTTTGCATCATAAAAAAGTATTGAATCCTTTAATGCAGTTGAATAATCATATGTTCCTGCGGCAAAAGCTGTACCTGAGCTGACAAAGGATGTTGTCAGCATAACTCCAGAAATCATTAAAGCACATAATTTACTTAACTTACTTTTCAAAACTATCCCTCCCTAATAAATATGTATAATTCTGTCCGGCAGAAATGTCATCTGCCGTAACAGGTTATCAGTACTGTAATAAAATTATCGCACTACGTCCGTATGCTCTGCTGCAAAGTCAATAAAGTTGTTTTCAATATAAGGCTTGCAGTCAAAAGCACCATCATTCCATGACCAAAGCATGTATCCGGCGTAACCGTTCTTATAAATGGCATCCAGTACCTGCTTATGGGTCATTTTCAATGAAGAACTCAGAGTGTCAGGCATCATCTCACCTATTATCACCGGTTTATCTAGCTTCAGACTTGAAGCAGGTGTTGTAACTGGGTTAAAATATGGTGTCGCCCAGTCATACCAATGGAAGTCGTAGAAGTCAAGACCCAATCCATCCCATAAATCATATTGTGCACCCAGCCACTTCATATTTGCACTGCCGAAGCTTACAGGCTGTTTTGCATACTGGTGTATAAAATCACAGGTAGTTTTTATGTAGTTCCTCATTGCGGAAAGTGGAAAGATTTCTCCCTTATTGTTTGGTTCGCCATTGTCTTCTTTTTTGATAATCCATTCCGGTTCATTAATGATATCCCAGCCTAATACTCCTGGATGCGTACCCAATGCTTGCAGTATTGGTTTCATAGCATTGTCAAGGAAGCTCTGAAGCACTGTAGGATTATCAATGATATCGTCATGGTCAACAGAATCATCTTCTCTTGCACAATCAAAGCTTGTTATTGTCCAGTAAATCTTTATACCCTTTGAATATGCATAATCGCAGGTTTCCTTCATATGGTCAACCCACTTATCAGGGAGACCTGTACAAAGGCTGCCTTCATTTGGACCTGACCAAAGGGGACCATAGGCAAGGTCCGGGAATATCCACCATCTCAATGAACGAATTCCCTTCGTGGACATTGCATCCAAGTCACTCTTAATTCTTGTAAAGTTGTAAGTCCAGTTATTATCCAAAAATTCATAGGACCAGTTATACCATGCATAGTTGACTCCAACAGGGTATATGGTACTGCCATCCATCCATATTATTCCTAATCCAGGCGGTTGCTGTTGTCCTTCTCCTGAAAACTTGATTATCCTACCAAGAATAAATTGCTTTATTTCTGCCAAATCTAATGCCTCAATTTCTCCGTTTGCATTTACATCAGCTGCTTTAAACGCCTCACCCGTTAAGGTTTTTTTCCCAAGTATGTGACTCTGTACAGCAGCCAAATCCACAGCAGAAACTAGTGTATCATTGTCAACATCACCAAGCTTGTATGTTGTCTCGGCAGAAACTGGCAACGGTAATGCTGCAAGAACTACCATTGCTGTGGTAAGTAACAAGCTGATCACTTTTTTCATAGCAAATCCTCCTTACTTTTGAATTATCAGACTTTTATTAACCGAGTAAAGTCTTCTTTAATAAAGCAAGGTCAAGGGCGTTTATTTCACCGTCTTTGTTCATATCCCATACATTGAGATCAACATCTCCTGTTGGATATAGAATGTATTTTTTCATTAATGCATAGTCAAGAGCATCAACGCTTCCATCACCATTTAGGTCTCCTAGTTTTGCTCCTGTGCTGCCTTTTGGTGGTTCATTTCCATACACTTTTACATCCCCCCTATATACAGAAATATTCTGATTAATAGAATATTCCTTTCCTATATCTTGTCTGCTCCAGTCATTGGTCGGATCCCAGTGGGATTCCCAATTGGAATCCAGAGATGAAACTAATCCAAAGTGGAATTCTTTGTCTCCATAGAAGGCATTTCCAGTCCAGTCTATTTCAACGTAGTATATTCCCTTTTCAGCATCCCAGGCAAATGGTCCATTAATTGCTGTTTCCTTGCCATCGCTGGCTTTACCTTCGTCATACATAACCGCAACAGTCATATCATCTATTGTTTGTCCTGCAGCAAGCATTTCTGAAATATCAAAGAAATATCTAGCCTTTAATCCATCTACAAATTCAGGCGGTCTGCTTGTTTCATTGTGAATATTAATTGTAACCTGAGTTCTTTCCTTGTTTTCCTGTTCTAGTTTTGATTCTGCATAGAAATCATCTGTTACCGGTTCCTTTGGAGGGAAATTCTCCAATGGTTCCATGCCTTCCCCGAAATATTTGTACAATCCAGCAAGTGCACCTACAAAGCCTGCGTTGTAATCTATTGCTACCTCGTTGGAAACAAAGTCTGTAGTATCGTCATTATGATTATCAGTTGCATCCGGGCCTCCTACTAATGCCCCCCATAAAGTATGTCTGTGTTCAACGGGATCATTCATACTAAGAGTTTTTGAGCCATGTGCTGCACGATGGTGAGGATGCTTTGCAGAGATATCTGAAAATCCGACTTCATAGCTTCTATTCATAGGATTATCTCCTAGAATATAATCCATCTGTGATTTTGCCCACTCAGTAACATCCATATTACCTTTATACTTTGTATACACTACTGCACACAACTGAGCTGCCGCATTATATCTTGCAGAACCCCAAGTGTTTACAACCTTGAATCCTCCTGGTGTTGCAGCCATAAATGTTTGATCTGAAGGATCTTCATGTGGTATACCTGACCAATATTCAAGGTTCCATCTAAATAAGTACCAATGTAGAGGGTCATTTGTTATTGGAGCCAACTTTGCAAAAACTCCTCCCCATACTACATCCCATGAATGTACCCATATATTCTGCCAATTGTCTTGAGTAGATTTAATTATCTTACTCATGTAACCAGTATATTTACCATCAGAAACAGCAGCAATATCATCGATATATGATTGTTCTCCTGTTGCAATATTTAGCCATACAGCTGCCCATGACAATTCATCCTCATCATATGCTGATCCATAGAACCCGCCTGAATCACCCAAACCACGGTTTTTAACAGCAAATCTGTATAAAGCCTTTGCTGTGTCCAAGCACTTCTTTGCATATGCTGGATCAGAATCTTTAAAATTCAAGTAATTTATTGCCAATGAAGCTGCTGCTTCTCCGCATTGGTCACTTGCAGGTGTCTCTGATGTTGCAAAGAACGCAGGCCTTGGTACTTCTTCTTTTTTATTGAGTTCCGGTGGCTGCCACCATGCATGATCCACAGTTCCGTCACCAACTTGGAAGCAAAATGCCACTACTTCTCCGTTGTTATCCATAAATGTGGAGCGTAAGAAATAGTCATTTCCCCACCTGAGTATATCCCTCATGTGATCTTCTTCATTGATTTTTGTAAATGATTCCTTAAATTCATAGAATCCCCAACCAAGTGTAGATACAGTATAACCTTGTGGCAATCCAAATTTAACATGGTCTCCTGCATCATGGAATCCTCCGTGGAGATCAAGACATCCATCTCCATCCGGGTCAAGGAACTCCCTATTTTTATCAATAAAAGCCTGTGACATATTAGTCCCTACATAGTCTTTCATAGGAACTAATGGGAGCTGACAATCCTCCACATGACAGTCACCTCTCCATTCGATCTTACCACCGGTTACACCAGGGCCGCATTTTTCAGCATCATAAAAATACAGTGATTTTTGAAATGCTTCTGCATAATTGAAAGGAGGTGTTGTCGAGCCTGCATAAACACTGCTGCCCAAAAACACTGAGGATACAACTGCCATTGCTGTAGCAAAAGCGGTTGTTTTTCTAACATACTTTTTGAAATTCAAAATACTGACCTCCTTTTTATTTATTTTTTGATTAAACCTAAATTGCATAGTTATTTTAGATTACTTCAAGCATTGTCATTACCCGGCAAAACATTTGCCGGGTAATGGACAGTAATTTTTGATTAATTCATTTGATTTGTAAAAAGGTATATTATTGAGAAAGAAGAGTTTTCTTGAGTAGTGCAAAATCAAGAGCATCAATGTTCTTATCCGAATTCATATCTGCTACAGAGACATCATATTCCAAAGCGTTGCCCAATAAATATTTCTTTAAAAGAGCAACGTCCAACGCATCAATATTTCCATCTTTATTAATATCACCAGCTAAAATTATCGGTGGTTCTTCACTTCCACCTGCCGGCTCATTTCCAGCCAATTTTTTAAAGTTGTTACCTTCATATATTGGAATATTGGGAGCATATTTTCTTGTCCCGTTTATATATGTTGAATCCCAATCTTCAAATGACCAATCATTTGATGCATCCCATGTATTGGTAGCTGAACTTATTGTAAAGTCAAGTTCAGGTCCACCGGCTCCCCACATATAACTGGGATATATATCTTTACCTGATAAATCAAGTGTATAGTAATAAACTTTTTTCTCAGTATCCCATGCTGTAGGACCTGTTACTTTAACCCATGCTGGAGCCTTTATACTAACATCACTTATATCCTTTGCATCAAGAGTAAAGAAATAACGTATTTTTAATTGATTACTAGGACGAGCAGGCCATGCTGAACGGTTTTCAACACTTAGTGAAAGCTGGGTACCACTTGTACCATTAAAATATGTTTTGGCAAATACCGGCCATTCATCTTTAGGCTCATGGGGTTTATCCGGTAATGGAAAACTACTGTCTGGAATAGGAGTTCCTCCGAATTCAGAATACATTCTTGCAAGAGCCCCAGTAAGGCCAGCATTATAGTCTATAGCCACTTCATTGCTAACATAATCACTTATAACATCATTGAAACCATCTGTTGAATCAACACTTCCAACCAGTGCACCGTATAAAATATGCCGATGTTCAGCTGGAGTGTCCATCTCTTGTCCCCATGGGCTGTGAGCTGTTCGATGATGAGGATGTTGAGGATAATTCTGACCAAAACCTACCATGTAGCTTGCTTTACGAGGATTATCACCTAAGATATAATTTATTTGCTTTACTGCAAAGTCATGATAACGTGCTTTTTTTACAGTATCACTTAGTTTATCGGAATAAACAAAAGCAAATAATGCAGTTGTGGAAGCATACCTGAAAGAACCCCAGTTGTCCAACTTAGCATGTCCACCCGGAGTATAAGAAATCTTGGTGCCATCGGCATTGTGCTCTGTACCGCCTACAGTCCACCAGTTTAACCAACGTTCTGCATCTTCTCTGTACAAGCTTGTTTCTGGTTCAATCTGAGACATGAGAATATAGCATCCAAATGTTTGGTCATCCCAACAATGTGCCCATTTATATTTGTGAACCTGTTGGTTTGCTTCTTTACCAATTCCATTATAATATTCTTTTGCTTTTGCAAGGTAATCTGAACCGCTTCCTGAAGACTTGTCTTCCATAGCCTTGTAAAGCCAGATTGAACCCCATACCAATTCATCATTATAACCGCTGTGTGAGGTATAAGCAGCTGCACCTTGTGGGTCAACTTTACTTATTACATCAGAAAAAACTCCTCTGTATTTATCTCCGAATTCATATAACTGCTTTGCATGTTCAAGCAATTTATCAGCATATGTCGGATCTGTATTTCTAAAAACAATGGATGAAGCAGCCATAGCAGCAGCTGTTCCCATAGCTATTTCCGTTCCCGGATGCTGTTCGTCCAGTTTTATTGCTGTTCTATCGTTCATTAGATGTGTAACTTCAATGGGAACCCAATTATTATGATCATTTGCCGTCATTCCAACCTGCGCCCAAAAAACATTTGGCTCAGGATGACACTTGATAAAATAATCATTAATCCATCTCAACTGGTTTTGAAGCCATTTCATCTGACCGCTTTTTTCATATGCATCTTTATATTCTATAGCACCAAAAGCAAGTAAACTTGTTGTATAAGCACATGTAACACCAAACTTGATATTATCACCTGCATCTACCCAGCCTCCGGTAAGGTCTAAGCCTTCCTTTTGGCCATCTGTCAATTGAGCATCTCCACGCCATAATAATCTGGTTGGAATATTTGATGTTAATAATGAACCTGATCTCTGTGCTTCATAAAATAAAATAGATTTCTGCAAAGCCTCTCCATAGTTAAAAGCGGTTGTTGCAGAAGAACATTCATACTGAAAGTTAAATTGAGTTATGGTTATTACTATGGCAACGATAAGGGCATATATACTTACTCTTTTCATTTTATCCATATTTACACACTCCATGCATGAATCAGTTATTTAACTGTTATCTCACCATCTGTGAATACAGGATTAATTTTCTTAAGTTCAGTATCTCCAAATGCACCAGCAGTACCTTTTGAAATTTTAATTGTTCCCTTCTTAGCATTATCCTTTATTTTGAAAGTAATATTTGTGATAACTCCTGACTTTGTTACAGTATCTTTCCCACTGTTACTGCTTGTATAGAGAAAACTGACCAGACCTGTTGCATCAATAACTGTATAATCAAAATTGGAATTGTTACTTCCAAAAATTTCACCTGGTTTTACCTCAACAACTTCAAGAGCATCTGTGTCATACTTAATATTGAAATTAAAACTTCCAATACCTTTTTTAGGTAAGTTATTAAGCTTTACAGGGATTGTTACAGTTGAACCAGTAGCTCCGCTTGCCTTTCCTATTGATATTTCTGCCTCACCGCCTGGAGTTTTGTCTTTTGAATCGCTATTTGAATCTTTACTATCCTTATCGGATGTTGATTTAGTAGATTTTGAATCTGAATTTTGGGCCGGTGAAGAAGATGCGGATACTGAAGGTGATGATGAAGCTGTACTACTTATTGTTGAAGTTGATGTTTCTGAATCAGATGTAAAATGGTTTACCCCAAATATTATTGCAGCAGTCACTAAAATAATTAATAATATTGCCAATATTACTTTTTTCATGGCTTTTCTCCTTGTTTATTCAATATTTTATTACTATAAAATGACTATAGACATTTTAATTAAAGGAAATAACATATCCGTTCAAACACTTGAAACTATAATAGGATAGGAACAATAGGAATGCTTTTTATGCATTCCTATTGTTCCAAATAAAACTTAAATTACAGTGTGATTTTTCCTAACAAGAATGATTTAAGTAATGCAAAGTCAACTGCATCAATAGAACCATCTTGGTTTAAATCAGAATTAGCAACATTTATAGTAGAAGTATCTTGACTTAACAATGCTTTCTTCAATAATGCGAAGTCTATTGCATCCTTGTTACCGTCACCGTTAACATCTCCTAAGTTTGTTGTAGAAGTCTGACTATCAATCTTTGGACCCTTTTCATCAAGGTAAGCTGACATCCATGCAAGAGGAGCATTCCAGTTGATAGTTATTTCGTTTGTTGACCAAGATTCAATATTATCCATGAAACACTTTTCTGCAGGTCTTTCACCTGGTTGCCAACCTGAACCCTTAACCCAAGGATCCTGTAAACCAGAGTTAGGTCCGCCAGAGAGACATCCCGGAGGTGGTTTTGGGAATGTGTTATCTGCTTGATATGACCAGAAACGGTGATGAGGATTTTCAAGTGGGTTATCACCATAACCAGTTACATAGCTCTGAACATTTGGGTTACGTCCGAGGAGGTAATCCATAGCAGTTAATGCACCATTGATATATTTCTTGTTATTACTGAATTCATAAGCATATGACATAACTATTGCTTCATTAATAACAAATGAGTTTGATCCCCAAGGGAAACCTTTAACAACTGATTGATCAAATGGAGAAGAAATTACTTTTTCTTCAATTGGTACTCCATAACCTTGTGAATTTGAAATTGATATGAACTTGTCAGCAGCAGCCTGAATATTAGCTCTAGCTTTAGCTACATCTGCAGCTGGAAGATTGTTAGGTACAAGTGCAAGTGTTATTGTTCCCATACCTGCTGTACAACCCCAGTCAAAAGCTCCTGTAATTCCATTATTCTCACCGCCATTTAATTCAGTTGGCATTTCGAGATAATGCTTTGAGCTCTTTATGTAGTTTAAGTACTTATCACTGCCTGTTGTTGCATACAACTCACATGCTGCCCAGTAGAAATCATCAAGAACGTAGTCGTCTCCATATGCTCCACCACCTGGGCCCTGTTCCATAGTTGCATATATGTCAGGATGTTTAACAGCTGCATCCCATGCAGTTTCTGCTGCTGTCAAACATTTAGTCGCGAAAGCAGAATCATACTGTTTCCAGAGACGTGAACCTTGTGCAGCAATAGCAGCCAGGTTTAATGTAGCCGCTGTACTTGGAGGCTGCAACCAACGCTTCATTGTATCCTGGTCAGGACGTACAGCAAGAGCTGTCCAACGTTCGTCATGAGCTTTGTGGTGAGCCATACCAGCTAATTCATTTCCTGCTGGAACCTGCATATTTAATAATGTTTTTAAGTTGTAACGTGCTTCATCCAGTATATCAGGATAGCCATTTCCGCTTTCAGGTATTTTCAATGAACCATCTTTAAATGGAGCAACTGAAAGGTCTCCACCCAAATGAAGTGCACGCTCATATGCATTCATTACAGTCCAAGTTGCAATACCACCATTAACAACATATTTACCATGGTCACCAGCATCATACCAACCACCTGTAACGTCAAGTGTGTAGTTAGCCTTGTAAGACTTTGTTGGATCTGGCGCAAGTATATCAGTTGTGTGTCCTGCAGGACGAGCCCATTGTGGTTGATCACAGTATGGCATTTCTATTGGAATAGCACTTCTGTTGTGATAGAAATACTTCATTGAATCGTATTTCATTTGAGTAAAGAGGTTATCGCCAATATCGAAAGGCATACTTTCATTGTCTCCGGCAATTGTTACAGGAACATCTGTAACTATCTTATAGCCTGTACCAGGTGTTTTGTAACTTGAGAAATCAATGATATGAACATGGTCACCTGATGCAGAGTCGTTACCTTTAACAGTTGATTTACCACTTAAAACAGTTGCTCCTGAACTGTTAACCAACTTCCAGTTAATTGGAGTTGTTGAACTTGTTGCTACAGTTGCAACCTTATCAGCATTAGGATAGAATCCTACTTGGTTCAAACGTACAACGTTAGTAGGTTCAACTGGATCTGGTTCGTATCCAGCGAATTGAGGATCCTGAAGATAAATGTCATCAAAAGTAAATGTTATTGGCTGGAAGTTGCCATTGTATTCATATGAAGCCTTATCTTTATCTGGAGCAAGGTGGAAAGCAAATTCAACATTACTCTTATCTACATTCTGTCTCCATGTATCAGTATAAGTTACTGGTACACCTGCTTTTAAGTCCAAAAATTCCCATTGACCGATATGCCAATATTCAGCATATGGCTCACCCTGATCTCCTATTTTAGGATAGATTTTACAATCTCTGCTAGCAGTAACAGTAAACTTTACAGTGTATGTATGTCCTGCCTGCATTGTGAGTCCTCTGTGACGGAACTGTAAATCCCATCTTTCACCTTTTCCTGCTTCACCGATTTTTTCAGCAGTTATTTTGTACTTACCGTCTGCTGTAATTTCGAAACTTGCCTTTGCAGGGTATGATTCAACCACGTGCCATGGAAGACCTACTCTGTTGTCAAAGGTATGGTTTCGAATTAAGTCTCCTGCCCCAACAAGGGCAAATGCTTGTCCTATTGAAGAAGATAGAACCAGCACAATTGCGACAAGCATCGCAATTTTCTTCACTAACCTTTTTTTCATATTTACCTCCTAGTAAAATTTTTTATTTTTTAAAGCCTACATTTTTAAATAATGCAAGCATTAAAAACTCAATAAGCATTAAAATAAACTTCTATTAGCCTTGAGGTAATTGGGTAATTGTTCCCAATAAATACTTCTTCAAAGTAGCCATATCTAAAGCATCAATATTTCCATCCTTGTATGTATCTGCAGCCTTAACATCTATACTGGAAGTGCCACCCAGTAAATATTTCTTTAAGGCAGCCAAATCCAATGCATCTACATTCTTATCGCTGTTTACATCACCATACAAGATTTCAGGATCTGGATTTTCTGGTCCACCAGCTGGTTCGTTACCGAATACTTTTACACCGTTATCATAAACAGGTATATTGGTAACTGTATCAACAGTACTGCTGGTTGGTAATCCATCATATGAGAAGTCATTCTTAGGATTCCAATAGCTTGTTCCCTGTGGTGCGGAAATTCTAAACTGAACTTCTCTTCTGCACGCAGACTGACCGCCTGGGTAGATATTTTCTCCTGTCAAATCAACATTTACATAGTAAATATTCTTTGAAACATCCCATGGTAATATGCCAGAAACCTTTGTGTTCTTACCTTCTGCATAATTTGAACTTGTTACAAGACTTAAAGGATCAATTCCTGCTTCTACGATTTCAGACAAGTCCATGAAATATTTGAATGAAATCTTGTCTGTAACTCTTGCAGGCCATCCTGTCTGGTTATACACTATAGCCTTGATTTCAGTGTAGTTAGGACCAGTTGAATTCAAACCAGCCTTTATGATAACTTCATCGTTGGTTATTTTTTCAATAGCCTTGAAGTTCGGAATCGGATCTCCGCCAAACTCCTTGTACATTTTTGCAAGTGCACCTGTAAATCCAGCATTATAGTCGCAGGCTATTTCATTATTAACATAATTGTTTATTTCATCAGTATAGCCGTCTGCATTATCAGGTCCTCCTACCAACGCACCATATATAGTATGTCTGTGGTATGCTGGTGAATTCATTTGATCTGTCCATGAACCGTGAGCTGTTCTGTGATGAGGATGCTGAGGAGGATTTACTCCATATCCTACAACAAAACTTCTTCCAGTACTTCCAAGAGCATAATCTATCTGACTCTTGAGGAAATCCTTATACACAGATACTTTGGATGGCGTACAGCCTTCCCAATCTGCATAAACACCAGCTAAGAATGCCTGAGTTGTCGCATGTCTCAATGAACCCCATTGGAATAACCATGCCAATCCCTTTGGTGTATAAGAAACACGTGTTCCGTTAACACCAGTTGTCCAGAAGTCAAGGTTCATTTCTATACTATCCTTATACAATTGCTTGTTTGTAAGCTTTGCAAGGAGAAGTTCAGCACCATAGTGTACATCATCCCAACACTGTCCCCATTTGTAGGCTATAATATCTGTCTGCTGTTCCTTACCCCAATTAGGTACATAGGATTCTGCTTTGTCCAAATAAGTACTGTCATTTGTAGCAATATATAACCATACAGCAGCCCAAGAAAGATCATCATAAAATGAGCTTGAGCTGTAGAAACCTGAAGCAGCTGTATATCCTGCATCACTCTTTGCTTTATCAGCCATATCAAATAAGTCCTTTGCATGACTTATGCACTTTTCTGCATAAGCAGGGTCACTGGATTTAAAAATTGCCGCTGCAGATGCCAGAGAAGCTGCTGTGGAAGCACATACTGCAGAACCAGGATGAGAAGCGTCAACCTTGAAAGACGGTCTTTCCATCTGCATTACTTCTGCAGGACCCCACCAAGAGTGATCCTTGCCTCCATCTCCTACCTGATAATAATATACACCTGGTGTGGGATTACATTTAATAAAGTAATCATTTGCCCATTTAATACCGTCCATGATATATTTGGTCTGACCACTTTTATCATAAGCATCTTTATCCTCATATAAAGACCATGCAAGCATTGTAGATGTATATGACATTGGTAGGTTAAATTTTACATGATCACCAGCGTCGTACCATCCGCCTGTAAGATCAAGTCCTACATCAGAACCATCTTTCATACCGGAATCGCCTCTCCAGTTGTCACGCTTATCATCCGGAAGGTCACCTGAACGCTGAAATTCATAGAACATTATTGATTTCTGTAAAGCTTCTCCATAATTATATGTTCCTGCAGCATATGTGTTTGTTTGAGGTATAAATGATACCAAAGAAGACAATACTGAAATCGATAATGCAACACCGATAGCCTTTGTCCATTTTCTTTTAGTTTTAAGCAATTTGCCATCACTCCCTAAAATTAAATTTGACATACTTCCTTTTAAATTCTAATTGAGCAGTTTAACTTTTAGCTGAGCAAAATCAATGGCATCAATATTTCCGTCATTATTCATATCAGCATTTGTTAAATTAATATTAGAAGTTGATTGAGTCAAAATAGCCTTCTTGAGCGCAGCAATATCAAGGGCATCTATAGCACCATCATTATTGACATCGCCTTTTAAACCTTGCTGTGGTTGAGAGCTGTAGCTATAAAGATTTGGGAAGTTACCCGTTGTATAAAGAAGAATCATCATTCTTAAAGTATTACCGAAATAGGTGTAGTTACCTGTATCTTTTACTTTAACACACTCATTATAGATGTTCTTTGCATATGTAGCGTCTGTACCTGTCATTGCAGCAGCAGCAGCACAGCTAACAAAAGTAGCAGTATGATTTGCACTTATCTGACTACCAGATAATGTGTATCCATCTTTTATGTTAGCATACCCAATATTCTTGAAGAAGTTTGAGATAGCATCACAATGTGTCTTAGCCTTTGCAGTACCGTACCAACTGTAATCAATAGCTGTTCTCCATTGATAACGGATTGCATCATAATAGAAATCATAACCTTGTCCTGATGCCGGAGTTCCATTTGCTGTACACCAGTCAGGAACAAGTCCCGTATTGCTGTTTCTTGCTTTATCAGCTATTTCATAACATTTATTTGCTACATTAATCCATCCAGAATTACCTGTAAAATCAGCAAAGATTCTATACCAAGCAGGAGCAAAGTATGATGGATTAGTTACATCAGACCCTCCCCACATATCTCCTGGTTTTAATACATATGTACCTGGTTCTACCATTTTATTATATATATTATTTATGTAATTTTTAGCTTCTGTCTGATAATTAAATCCTCCACTTGTTCCCCATTTTTTATGAGCGAACACAAGAGATACTGCAATATCTTCATCTGCATCTGTAGCAGCACCAATAGCATTTTGTCCCATTATATTGCCGTTAGCATCAATGCGCCAAGACATAAGTCCATTTGAATTTAAAAAAACTTTAACATATCGATATAAATCATCAAATAATTGCTGTTCTCCAAAATAAACAGCTAGCAACATTCCGTATCCAAGTCCTTCTGAAACTGTATCATAGTTTGTAGAAGCATCTCTTTGAACTCTTTTATATCCCCTTGCTCCGTTGGATGTAATATGAGCACTTTTCCACTGTTCCCATTCGCTTTTAAGTAAATTATTTGCACTTGACTGACTATCCGCCAGACAACTGTAAGCTCCATATGGATATGTTGCATTATATGGGAAAGGAATTTGATCAGCTGCACTTGACACGATGGCCGTTGTGATTATTGAAACACTGAATATAGCCATCATAACAAGTGATTTAATTCTTTTTAAGCTTGAACCTTTAATCATGTTCTTACCTTAATCCTTTTCTTATTTTTCTTTGTAACTCATAAGCCCGGACGGCACAAGAATGAATAATCTAATCACATCAAATACCGTCCGGACTTTAAGGTTACATATGCGTTATAGCATTAATTAATACTATTGATTAGCAAGAAGTGCCTTCTTTAAAAGAGCATAGTCAATAGCGTCAATTGCTCCATCACCGTTCATATCTGCATTTCCAGCAACTATTGAAGTACTGCTGTTTAACAGATATTTCTTAAGCATAGCAAGGTCAATAGCGTCTACAGTTTCGTCGCCGTTAACATCTCCCAAATTAGATCCTTCTGGGAAGAGTATTGCATAAACACCATTTGCAACTGCAAATTCACTCTGAGCCCAGAAACGGTGTAATCTCTGTGTAGGAACCTGTCCAGCCTGTAAAGCAGCTACCATTGTCTGCCATTCAGGATCCTGCTTGTACTTAGAACGAATATCTATGAACTTAACACCAGATTTAATTACATCACCGTTAGGCATTTTTCCAGTCCAACCAGCTGGTACATAAACTTCCTGGTCAAGGAATCTGTGGTAATCACCACGTTGTTCAATAGTTGAAATACCCTTTGAATCGCTGTAATTATTCCACATAGCATCTAAAAGCTTCTTAGCATTCTCTTTAGAAGTTGTATCTCCTGATTTAGCAGCATAGTAAGTCAATGTGTTTGCAAGTGAAGAAGCACAACCAAGGTCAGTATTGTAGTTTACAACTTTAACATGCAAGTTTGGATTTCCAGTGTATCCTTGTGTTGGGTCCCAAGTATCTGGCTGTCCTTCCCAATCAAGTGTACCAGGAATCTGGAATGTTCCGTCAGCATTGAACTTAATTTCACTGTTAACCCATTTTGCCCATTTGTCTAAGAGGTTCTTAGCTCTAGTATCACCAGTCTTGTAGTACAATTCAGCTACACGCTGCATTGACCATACCTGCATACCAAACCAAGTGTTACTACCTGGGTCAGCATATACAGGGTTTTCTACATAACCCATTCCGTAGAATGTTGAAGTACCTGAAGGAATTGATTCATAACGTCCGTTCCATGAGTTTGTTGCACCACCGGCAATAGCACCTTCTGATGACTGCAACCACTGATAGAATTCAAGCTGTCTGTCCAAGCTCTTTGCCCAGTCAGTTGCACCATTTGATGACTTAGGCTTGAAGCTTGAATCTGTTGAAAGTACCCAAGCTGCAAATGGATTCTGGTATCCAAAATGGTTATGACTGCAACCGATTATCCATGACCAAGTTGAGTCAACTCCACCACCCCATGCATAGTACCATGAAAGCAAATAATGTGCTGAATCATATCCTGTACCAGCTTGAGTAGGTTGTCCAATCTTTCTGAAATACTTATCAAAGAATGAATATCTGAGGTAATCACCCATCTTTGATGCCTTACCTACTTCTGTACTTACGCTCTTACCTTGTTCTTTTGCCCATTCATTAGCCCAGTAAGTTGCTTGAACTGCACGAGCATCAGCGTCCGGTGCATTTGTGTATTTGAATTGTTTTGCTGGAGTACCTGTATCCTTTGTAAAGAGATCCAAGAATCCATACTGTCCACCAAATTTATGTTCATCCCAACATGGTTGAGGAATGGTTTCCCAAGTTGACTCTTGTTCACCTCTTTGGAAAGTATTGATATATGATGGCTTTCCTGTTCCATCAGCTCTTACTCCAAATCCATACCAGTTGTCAACATCAAGTAACCAATGCATTCCGTACAGCATGCTGGTTCCATATGCTGAAGTCAATTGTGAATTAATTGGATCTCTACCAACAGGTTGGCTAGTATCCAATGGTGAAGGATACTTGCTTGGATCCTGGAATTCTGGAGCGTATGTAGCAGGCTTGTTAGCATCATATCTGCTCATACTTGAATTAGGCTGATCCTTTTCTGTAGGGATCAAATATTTTTCAGTAGTAGTCCAAGACTTGTTAAAACCTGAAAAATCTCCTGTGAATCTTCCATACATTGCTTCCAACCACATATAATAGGACATTGCTTCACTTGTTGTAACATGTCCGTAGTCTGGAGCTTCAACCATGAGTGTTTCTACTGAGTGATAAGGAATTCCCTCTTCACTGAAGTATCCGTTTGAAGGATCCTTAATCTTGTTGTACATGGATTCGAAACGCTCCTGGTACACCTTGTTTACCGGGCTTGCTGCTGCATTTATGCTAGTTGTTGTCATTATTGATAATGACATTGCTGCAGCAACTGCAACTGCTCCTACTCTCTTAAAATTCTTACTCATTTTACACCTTCCTTATTATTTGAATTTTATGGCAGTAAAACTGCTATAAGTTTTTAAAAGCTCCATACTTTATGGCCTTTCAGCCATAAAGTATGGAAAATTTAAATTCAATAATTAATTAAGTTTTGCACTTCCATTTGTGAATGTGATATCACTGATTTTTGCCATGTTACCATTACCGAATGCTCCACCTGCTTTGAAAGCGATAGGAGTAGTTGTGCTTGAAGAACCTAATACTTTGAAAGTAAGGTTAGTGATTACTCCATCACTTGCGATAGGTTGATCAGTTATAGTGTTATCAAGGAAAAGAATACTGATAGTACCATTTGTTGCATTGATACTGCTTGAGAAGTTAACAGGTGCATTTATTACTATATCACCAGCTGTTGCTGATACAGCCTGCAACAAGGTTGGGTCATATGTAATATAGAAATTACATGTTCCTACATTACCTACTGTAGCAACATTGCTGAGAGTTACAGGTACTGTTATAGTATCACCAGTTTTTCCTGTTACTGAAGCAATCTTTACTCCAAGTCCTGTAACAACAGGCTCACCAACATCGATAGTAACACTACCATTTGTCTTAACAACTGTAGCTATCTTTGCCATAGTACCGTCACCAAATGCTCCTCCGTCTTTGAAGCTTATTGGTGTTGTTGTTTTAGTTGATACACTCTTTAATTTGAATGTGATATTTGCAAACACACCATCTGAAGTAATCAATTCGTCAGTGATTGTGTTATCTAAGAACAAGAAGCTGATTGTTCCGTTGCTTGCACTGCTTGAGAAGTTTACTGCTGCATTCTTAACTATTGGACCTGCAGCTACTGATACTACATCTAACAAGCTTGCATCATATGTAAGATAGAAGTTACATGTTCCTATGTTGTTTACTTTTGCTACGTTAGCAAATGTTACAGGAACTGTTACTGTATCTCCAACATTACCTTCTGCTGTTCCTACTGCTACATTAAGATCTTCTGTAGGTTCTGGATCACCAGGAATAATTGTTACACTACCATTTGTCTTAACAACTGTAGCTATCTTTGCCATAGTACCGTCACCAAATGCTCCTCCGTCTTTGAAGCTTATTGGTGTTGTTGTTTTAGTTGATACACTCTTTAATTTGAATGTGATATTTGCAAACACACCATCTGAAGTAATCAATTCGTCAGTGATTGTGTTATCTAAGAACAAGAAGCTGATTGTTTCGTTGCTTGCACTGCTTGAGAAGTTTACTGCTGCATTCTTAACTATTGGACCTGCATCTACTGATACTACATCCAAAAGACTTGCATCATATGTAAGATAGAAGTTACATGTTCCTACGTTGTTTACTTTTGCTACGTTAGCAAATGTTACAGGAACTGTTACTGTATCTCCAACATTACCTTCTGCTGTTCCTACTGCTACGTTAAGATCTTCTGTAGGTTCTGGATCACCAGGAATAATTGTTACACTACCGTTTGTTTTAACAACTGTAGCTATCTTTGCCATATTACCGTCACCAAATGCTCCTCCATCTTTGAAGCTTATTGGTGTTGTTGTTTTAGTTGATACATTCTTTAATTTGAATGTGATATTTGCAAACACACCATCTGAAGTAATCAATTCATCAGTGATTGTGTTATCTAAGAACAGGAAGCTGATTGTTCCATTGCTTGCACTGCTTGAGAAGTTTACTGCTGCATTCTTAACTATTGGACCTGCATCTACTGATACTACATCCAAAAGACTTGCATCATATGCAAGATAGAAGTTACATGTTCCTACGTTGTTTACTTTTGCTACATTAGCAAATGTTACAGGAACTGTTACTGTTTCTCCAACATTACCTTCTGCTGTTCCTACTGCTACGTTAAGATCTTCTGTAGGTTCTGGGTCACCAGGAATAATTGTTACACTACCGTTTGTCTTGATAACTGTAGTTATCTTTGACATAGTACCGTCACCAAATGCTCCTCCGTCTTTGAAGGTTATTGGTGTTGTTGTTTTAGTTGATACATTCTTTAATTTGAATGTGATATTTGCAAACACACCATCTGAAGTAATCAATTCGTCAGTGATTGTGTTATCCAAGAACAGGAAGCTGATTGTTCCGTTGCTTGCACTGCTTGAGAAGTTTACTGCTGCATTCTTAACTATTGGACCTGCATCTACTGATACTACATCCAAAAGACTTGCATCATATGCAAGATAGAAGTTACATGTTCCTACGTTGTTTACTTTTGCTACATCAGCAAATGTAACAGGAACTGTTACTGTTTCTCCAACATTACCTTCTGCTGTTCCTACTGTTACTTTAAGAGCATTTGTAGGATCTGGACTTATAACTACACTACCACTTGTCTTAATAACTGAAGCTATCTTTGACATAGTACCGTCACCAAAAGCTCCTCCATCTTTGAAGGTTATTGGTGTTGTACCTTGTGTAGCAGTACTCTTAATCTTAAATGTGATATTTGCGAACACACCATCTGAAGTAATCAATTCATCAGTGATTGTGTTGTCCAAGAACAGGAAGCTGATTGTTCCGTTGCTTGCACTGCTTGAGAAGTTTACTGCTGCATTCTTAACTATTGGACCTGCATCTACTGATACTACATCCAAAAGACTTGCATCATATCCAAGATAGAAGTTACATGTTCCTACGTTGTTTACTTTTGCTACATCAGCAAATGTAACAGGAACTGTTACTGTATCACCAGGAGCACCAACAGCTGTTCCTACTGAAACCTTAAGACCATTTGTATTACCACTTTCACCTACATTGATAGTCAATTTAGGATTCTTTGAACCTACACCGAAATCAAATGTAAGAGTTTTTGTGCTATTTGCTGGCAATGTATTCAAATAGCTAGCCAATATTGTTACTTGGTTTGTTCCCTTTACATATTGGTTACTCTGCAACTCAGTAATTCCATTAAATGTATTTCCATTTGGTGTAAGAGCTATTACAGCGTCTGAGAATTGTCCCTGTTTTGCAGAAATAGAAGTAGGACTGATTTTTGGGTCTTGTGTTGGGTTGTCATCACCATTAGGTGTTGAACCATATACAAGAGTTCCGCCTACGAAAGCAGCAATTTTCTGCCAATCCATGTATGAACCAGCTGAAGTATATGACCAGTCATTTGATTGATCAAAATTAGACCAGTCGTTTCTTGCAAATCTGGTTTGAATTTCTATAGATCCTCCAGCTGGAAGACTTCCTGCATCACTGCTTAATGCAACTTCAAGATAATGATCTGCATTTGTAACTGCAGGGCTTACTTCATTAAATGTTCCAGATACCTTTGAAGTAACATCCATATAGTTGTTACCACTCAGATAACCTGCATGGTCACACCAGAATGTCATTTGCTTATTTTCATCCTGAGTAAAATAATATCTAAGTTTCAAATCTGCCAAGTTGATTGGTGAACCACTTGTGTTTGTAACTTTAAATCTAGCGTATATTGAACTTGATGATGTTGGTGAACTACCATTATTAAATTGAACTGATATGACGCCAGTATCAGCTGCAAAAGCTGTAAGCTGAGCTCCTAATAATGTCACCAACATTGTTAGTGCTAGCAAAAATGCTAAAGACTTTTTACGCATTTGTAAACCTCCTATTTTTTATTTTACATGAAAACCATCTGGCCTTTTGACTATGGGTTTTATCACCAATATTCAGTCTTTTATCAGTTTAAGGCAGTTATTAATAAAAAGTACTTTTAAATAAAAGATGCTTTTAAACTGCCTTACTCTAAAAATGTTTTAAAATGTTTCATTTTTACAGGCACACCGATATAACTGAATAAATATTTTCACCTCCTTAATCTTTATTGGCTAAGTGGTTTTTCATAATTTAAATTAATTCAGAAATGCTTTAACTTGATTATAAAATTCTCAAAATATACACATTACCACAGTCATCTATTCCGATTATTTTGATACTTTTTATAATCACTTTTATTATATTTTTTTAAATAACGATAACTTTTTCTGAAAAGAAGGTACTATTCTGTCATAATGCTTGTAGCTAAATATAGCCAAATAGTTCGTAGACGTAATTTAAATTTAGATATAATGATAGTTAGAAAGAATATAACTTAGAGAATTAATACTTATAAAGCGAGTCTTACAGATATTTGAAATGAATATGTTTAAGCCGTTTACTTTAGGTGCTTACCATTATCAAATTTTATCATTTTTTGTTTTAATAATTAATAATACATTACCCCTTTAAACGCTTTTTTTCATATTTTTCGTATAGTCATAAATGCCTCAAATTCATATTACCATTTATGTAATTAAATTACAAGTACTTTTTCAACATTTTTTCAACAGATTTTTAGTAATTTTATATAAAGCTCGCCCTTCTTTTTTTTTGTTTTTTATGCTAATTTCTGCAACAATAATACAAATAATAACCGTCTTATGTTAATCGTTTGCCACTTTTGTAATTTTCTAGATATAAACTACCATAAATAATAATAATATGCAATATAAAAACTTATTTTTTAGTTTTTACCATATTTATAAGCTAAATGACAAACTGCAATCAATATTTTTTATCGTTTATATTTGTTTTTACATGTAATTACTTCTTTACATTATATCGACATAATTAATTTATCAACTTTTTTGACTTCATTATTATATAAATAATTACTAAAAATGCAAATAATGTTATACTTCCGATTAGTCCTGATATCTGTCCAGGATATAAAGGTGATGTGGCAAATACAATCAATATAAATGTTACCGCGATAAAATTTATTATAGGCCATCCCGGAACTTTATATTTAAGTCTGTCTGGTTTCTCTTTTAGAGTTTTCCTTCTATAGAAAAAGTGTGTAATTGAAATTGTAAGCCAGTTAACAAGTGCAGTAAATCCGCTGGCAGCCGCCAATATTTCAAATACCTTTGATGGTATTATATATGAAATAACCGCTGTAAGAAACAGAACAATGCTGCTGAGTCCAAGAGCATAAACAGGAACTCCGTTTTTATTTTTAATTAAAAATGCCTTAGGAGCTTGTTTCCCCATACTAAGTGAGTTCAGCATCCTTGAAGCACTGTACATTTTCTGACGCATGTACCCTAAAAGACCCCGGAGCAGGATTAATAATAGTCATTTCAGTTATAAACATTATTTCCATTACCATAATAATCCCACCAAAAATATAAGCTAGGATTGCTGCAGGGCCTGCAATTGAAATTACTGTTCCGCTCCCTAGAAATATGCCTGAGCCAATAATATTTCCAAGTGCCATTATTATAAGATGGTTTCTGTTAAATCCTTTTTTTATAGATTTACTGCTCAATTAAATTCTCCTTGTTTAATATATTTTATCTCTTCTAAAGAATAGGATAATCAGCAATAAACTGATTATCCTATTCTTGGTTATTCTATATCAAGTTTTCTCTTTAAATGTTGTGCAGCATGTCTCATCACTTATACTGGCTTTAGCTCCATCCATAGGGTTAACTTCAAGTGCATTGGCATAGCACATGTGACCTTCATTGTAGGCACAGTTTGTGACACCGCACTTAACTTTCATACAAGGTGCATCCATTTACAATCACCTCCCAGTATTTTTTCTGTAATGCTGTACTAAGAGATATTATTTTCACATTATAAATAATTAAACAAAGGAATTTTTAACATTATCAAAATTACTGGTTATCTGTACTTACGTTTTTTTTAGACTTTTTAACTTTGTAAAATAAAAATCCCGCAATAACCAGGAAAGCTAAAACAATCACTGAAAGAATATTAAAATATGATAAAAACTTATTTACCATGGAAATATTATTGCCTATAAAACGTCCAATAATCATATATATAACCTGCTGTATTAATATTGAGATAACAATATATGAAAAATAAACACTCTTTTTAACCCGGAAAACTCCTGAAAATAAAACCATTATGGTACTTGTCCCAGGTATAAATTTACTTAGTATCAGTCCATATTTACCATATTTATGGAATACCTTTTCAGAACGTTTAATATGTTTTTCGTCAATATACTTTAATACTATCTTATACCTTAAAACTTCATTACCCTTTTTATACCCGAACCAATAAACAAGTATTGAACCCACAAGACTGCCCAATATTGAATTAATTAATACTGGTGCAAAATGAAATTGACCTCCTAAAGTTGTCAAATAGCCTTCAAATACAATTATAACATCTGAAGGATACGGCGGAAAAACCAACTGAAGAATTCCAGATAAAAAGAAAAATAAATATGTAACAATAACATTATTATTTATTACGTCATTTATCAAATTTAAAATAAAATTTTGCATTATTTTTGGGAGCCTCCTTGGTAAACATATATCTATTATACCCAATAACTCGCAGTTTGTCTGAAAAAGACAAAAAGCTCATTGCACATGACTTGTGAATGAGCTCTTGCAATTTATTTATTCATATCAATTTTGTAATTGGTCTTGAGCAGCATAACTCTCTACATAATCATAAATCTTTTTTGATAATGTAGCTTCATTCTTACAGGCTGCCACAAAATCAACATTATCCGTCATAATGGAAAGTACATATGGATGAGAGGCAAATACTATACCTACGTCATTGGCGGTTTTTACCTGATTGCCTATTTTATGAGCAACTTTTACACCTGTGTTAGTGCTACTCTAAAATTGTACCACATACCGGTAAAAAATTAGGCCACCTTAATCAAATTTCCTGTATGATTATGTTGACAGCATCATCGTACAGGAGGAAAGGATATGATTAAGATGGCACAATTAGAGGATATCAGAAAAATGTACTTCATGGAAGACCTAAGTATCAGGGAAATAAGCCGCAGAACTGGAATGCACAGGGATACGATCTCAAAATATATTTCCATGGATGAACCAAAACCGCCGAAATATAAGTTGACAAAAGAACGTAGCCATCCGGTATTAGGCCCATACATACCAATGATCAAGCAAATAATAGAAGACGATAAAACAAGGCATCGTAAGCAGCGTCACACAGGGACTAAAATATTTGAGACACTTAAAAAAGAAGGCTTCTTGGGCGGATACAATACTGTAATGGATTACCTGAGGAAGGAATACAGAAAGCAAAAGGAAGCTTTCCTGCCATTGGAGTTCGAACTGGGGGCCTATGCAGAAGTGGACTGGACAGAAGCATACTTTTATCTGAAAGGCAAAGAAACCAAGGCACATTTGTTTGTAATGAAGTTGAGAGGATCAGGCGGATTCTACGTAAGAGCATACCCTTTTGAGAAACAGGAAGCATTTTTTGATGGGCATATCAAATGCTTTGAGTTTATGAACGGTGTACCATACAAGATAGCATATGACAATCTAAAAACGGCAGTGAAGAAGATACTCGAAGGCAGCAACAGAGAAGAACAGGAGCAATTTATCGCCTTACGTACCCATTACCTTTATGAATCTTCATTCTGCCGGCCAGCAAAGGGAAGCGATAAAGGCGGTGTGGAGAATGCAGGCAAAGAGGCTGTGCGAAGGTTCTTCGTACCCTACCCTGAGGTTGATTCCTTTGAGGAGTTGAATGAATATCTGCACAACGAATGCATAAAGATTTTGGAAAGTAATCCGAAATGGGAGGCGGAAAGGGCTGCTTTGAGGCCATTACCGACAGTAAGGTTTGATGGCGCGAGGTATAAAGAAGCAAAGGTCAACCGCTATTCTATGGTACAGTTTGAAACTAACCGATACTCTGTTCCCACGATATATGTGGGAGAGAAAGTCACTGTTAAAGCTACAGCAGATGAAGTAAAAATACTATACAAAGGGACAATGATAGCAAGCCATCCAAGGATATACGGACGATACCAGGAGCAGATAAAGCTTGATCACTATCTGGAACTGCTGCTGCAAAAATCACGCGCCCTGGGCAACACAAAAGTATATAAACCTCAGATGCTGGCACCCGTTTATGAGCAGTATCGTCGAAGCTTAAATGCAAGAAGTCCGAGAGGCAACAGGGAATTCGTAAAGATACTTATGCTGCACAGGGATTACCCTACGGCACTGGTGACAGAAGCTATTGAAATAGCTATGGCATACAATGTATACAGTTATGACGGTTTATTTAACATATTAGGACAGCTGCTGGTCTCAGGCAATCCTAAGACGGCTCCTGTCAGCAAAGACAAGCTTCAGGGCATCCCCGAGGTTGTTGTAATACCTCCTGATCTCAGCAAATACAGCGCTCTCATGTCAGGAGGTGGGCAATAATGCCGGTCAATAAAATGCTTATTGAAACTTACTTGAAGAAGCTAAAAATGCCTCAGGTGGCAAAAACCTATGAATCCCTGGCAAGAGAAGCCGCAGACAACAATCTGGATTATGAAGAATATCTGCTGTGTGTGCTGGAGCAGGAAGTACACCAGCGGGAGAACAACCGGATTCAGAGAGGGATACGACAAGCGGGCTTCCCCGTAATCAAAACGATTGAAAGCTTTGACTTCCTTGCCATACCTTCTTTGAACAAACCACGGGTATTGAAACTCATGCAGGGAGAATATATCCGAAGAAGAGAAAATGTCATTTTGATAGGCAACTCCGGAGTAGGGAAAACCCATATTGCAACTGCGCTCGGTTACGAGGCTTGTCGGCAGGGTATGAAGGTCAAATTCTATACGGCAGCTGGTTTGATAAATGAATTGCTTGCAGCACAGCAGGAATATCGTCTTAACAAGTTCGAAAAGCAATGGCTGGCGCCGCAATTAGTGATCCTTGACGAATTGGGCTATGTGCCCTTCAATAAAGTCGGAGCTGAATTATTGTTCCAGTTCTGCTCCTCCCGATATGAGAGAGGCAGCCTGATCATAACTACAAACTTAGAATTTCCAAAATGGACGGAGGTGTTAGGCGATGAACAAATGACAGCTGCCCTGCTTGACCGCCTGACCCATAATGCACACATACTGAACATCAATGGTGAAAGCTACAGGTTTAAGCAGGCTCTTTCCAAGCAGGCAAATAATGACTGATTTTTTATGAAATGGTGGCCTGATTTTACTCCGGTAAGTGGCCTAAATTTTGATTGACATTAACACACCTGTTAGCTGTGCATCAATTCTATCATGCCAATCAGTATTTTCAAGGTTATTTATAAGTTCTCCATAAACATCTTCATTTTTTAGATAATGTTTGTACAAATCCTGTGCTACCAATGCCATATCGTATGGGCATGAACGATGACGATTATCATAATAGACCTTTCCACCAAGATCAACCAGGTATTGACGTACATTTTGAATATCCAGAAGTCGGATTATCATATTAACACCGCAATTATCGCTTTTTCGTATTGACAGCTTTGATGTTTCTCGAACGCTATACTGGGTTCCGAAAGGAGATTGCTGTATTATTCCCGTACCAGGTTCAACATCTTCCTTTTGATATGTAAGCATATCGTTCAAATTAACCTTTCCAGCTTCAACATACTTATACAAAAGAACATTAATAGGAAGCTTCGAAGTACTTGCTGCTATATATCTGTCGGTATCGTTAACATTGACCATCTCTCCGGTAGCCAAATCAATAAATGTAACTCCATACTTTCCTGAAAGTCTCGAAGTATAATCGGTTATTAATTTTCTTAATCCATCCATCTTACCGCTTTTTTTAACAGATCCTATATTAGGTAAAAAGCCATGGTCCTTTGTATTCACTCCGTTTAGGCTGGTGACAGAAGTTGATGTAGATGCTGCTGCCGCAGAATGCTCTGACGATGTTGGTGTAGTTGGTGATGTATCCGTTTGAGCGACTGTGGGTTTTGTTGAATCAGTAGGAGAAGTAGCCGTTGTTTCTCCCTTATTCATGAACAGGTAAACTCCCATAGCTATTGCTATTATTCCAAACACGCTTATTACAGTAATAAGTGCACGTCTTTTTTTATATTTTTTTTCATTTCTAATGTAGTAAGAACTCATTTTTATCCTCCGTATATAATTACATTTGCTTCTAACAGTAACATTATAGTAGAATTAATGTACTCTGTAAAATGTATCCTTTATTTACTATTTTCAAACAATAATCTGCAGTTATCTGCCCTGTATTTAGATATTATATATTCAACCGGCTGACCGCTTTTTGAAAATAATGTATTCTGAAGCTTAATAAGTGGTTGACCAGGCTGAACTCTCAGAAGCGGCGAATCATTTTGGTCCGCAAACACTATCTCAAGTATACTCCTGCTCTTATCAGGAATTAAAGGGTATTTCCCTCTTAAAATATCTATGGAAGATTTTCCGTCTTTCAACTGGGAAATAATATCAGGGAAAAGACTTAGGGGTATGTACGACTTATTGAGAGAATAAACTTCATTTCTCTCATTATTTATAAATGACAAATACGTTATCTCTGCAATTGGCATATTTGAATTATAGTTAAATATTTCATTAAGCTGATTTATCAATGAACTATCTATTTCTTTCAATTCAATAATATTTTTTTCAGCTGGAGTCTGGCAGTCAAGAATTGAATCTGTAAATCCGCTGTAATCTTTAATATCAATTACGTTCTTTCTTCCATATACAAAGGTTCCCTTTCCCTTTTCCTTATATAGATAGCCGCTGTTAGTAAGCTCACTTATAGCCTGTCTCACAGTAGGCCTGCTTATGTCATACATCTGGCATAAATCCTGCTCAGAAGGTATTTGAGAATTTGCCGGAAACTCATTATTTTCTATCTTTTTTATAATTAAATCCTTTAATTGCAAATATAGCGGTATGCTGCTAAATTTATTTATCATTGAATCACTCCCAGAATATGATAAAAGATAGGATGATGTATAGACATCCTATCTTTATAATTATAACAACATAATACTAAACTTCAACATAAATCTTCTAAACTTTCAATTCAACCTGAATATCAGCTAAGTGTTCCTTATTCAGAATTGGCTTTACTTCATTCTCTATGAATTCAACAACCTGCTCCGGACTTCTTCCTATATAGTTCTTTGGCTCCAACACAGAATTCAGTTCTTCCAGAGTCATTCCAAAACGTGGGTCTCCTGCAATTCTTTCAATTAGATCGTTTTTCTCACCATCAACTTTGACACGCTTGCCAGCTTCCATTGAATGGGTTCTTATTAACTCATGAAGTTCTTGTCTGTCTCCCCCACGCTTAACAGCTTCCATCATTATATTTTCAGTAGCCATAAATGGAAGTTCATCCATAACGTGCTTTGTAATAACTTTTGGGTATACTACCAGACCGCTTGCTACATTAATATATATGTTAAGTATAGCATCTATTGCAAGAAAAGCTTCTGGTACAGAGATTCTCTTATTTGCAGAGTCATCAAGTGTTCTTTCAAACCATTGTGTAGACGCTGTAATAGCAGGATTTAATGCATCAACTATAACATATCTTGCAAGGGAAGAAATTCTTTCACATCTCATTGGATTACGTTTATATGCCATTGCAGATGAACCTATCTGTTTTTCCTCAAAAGGCTCCTCTATTTCCTTCATACTCTGTAACAATCTCATATCATTACTAAATTTATACGCACTTTGAGCTATTCCACTTAATACTCCAAGAACTCTGCTGTCAAGCTTTCTTGGATAAGTCTGACCGGAAACAGCAAATACATTTTTAAAGCCCATCTTTTCAGCAATAAGTTTTTCAAGTTTCTTAACTTTTTCGTGGTCTCCATCAAATAGATTTAAAAAGCTAGCCTGTGTACCAGTTGTACCCTTTGAGCCAAGGAGTTTCATATTATCAATTACATGCTCCAAATCTTCCATATCCATCAGAAGTTCCTGAATCCACAAGGTAGCTCTTTTACCTACCGTAACCAACTGTGCAGGTTGATAGTGAGTAAAACCTAAAGTTGGCAGATCCTTATACTCTATTGCAAAGTCAGAAAGTTTCTTAATAAGAATAAGCATTTTACTTTTTACAAGCTTCAATGCTTCATTCATAATTATAATATCAGTATTATCTCCTACATAACAGGATGTTGCTCCAAGGTGAATTATAGGCTTTGCGTCGGGACAAAGCTCGCCAAAAGCATGAACATGGGACATAACATCATGTCTAAACTCTTTTTCATACTTTTCGGCAACTTCATAATTAATGTTATCCTGATTTTTCTTCATTTGCTCAATTTGAGCATCGGTTATATTCAATCCAAGTTCCTTTTCAGCTTCTGCCAGTGCAATCCATAGCTTTCTCCATGTAGTAAATTTCATATCCGGTGAAAAAATCTTCTGCATTTCACTGCTTGCATATCTTGCATTAAAAGGACTTTCATAAACATTTTTCATTCAACTAATCCCCCAACTAACAAAATAATTAAATTAATCATATCTCATACCACTCAAATATTATACAACATATGCCGAATATTTGCACCAATAAATTTAAAAATGTTCGGATTCTGAAACTGCAAAAAAAGTGCGGGATACTATCCCGCTTTAGACATTTATGAATATGAGATTGTAATTTACATTACAATTCTAACTCATGGATTATTATAGCTTGAATAATTCACCTATTCAAGCTATTTATAAAATAATTATTGATTTAACAGTTTAGTAGCACTTACAAGCCTAACACATATTGCCAGAACTTCTATTGCCTTCTTCAATTCTTCAACAGGGGGCATTGTTGGAGCAATTCTCAAGTTCCTGTCTCTTGGGTCATTGCCATATGGGAATGTAGCGCCTGCTTTAGTTAATGCCACGCCAGCCTCCCCTGCAAGCTTAGCAACCTCTTTTGCACAATTGTCCATTGTATTTAGGCTGATAAAATATCCTCCGTTTGGCTTATTCCAAGATGCAATGTCCTTGCCTCCAAGTTCTTTTTCAAGAATTTCAAGAACTGTATTGAATTTTGGTTTCAATATTTCAGCATGTTTCTTCATGTGATTATTGATGCCCTCAAGGTTTTTAAAGTACTTAGCATGTCTTAATTGATTTATTTTATCATGACCAATTGTTTGTATGGTAAGACTCTTTTTGATTCCTTTTAAATTTTCAACACTTGACGCCATTACCGCAACCCCTGCTCCCGGGAAACTTATCTTGGATGTTGAGCTGAAAATATATACCATATTCTCATTTCCTGCATCCTTACATGCTTTAAGTATGTTCTTTAATTTATCAGGATTTTCAGAAAGATGATGTACACAATAAGCGTTATCCCAGAATATTCTGAAATCCTTTGCCTTTGGTTTAAGGTTTGCAAACCTGTCAACAACCTCATCTGTATAGGTAATTCCGTCAGGATTGCTGTATTTTGGTACACACCAAATACCCTTTATACTTTCGTCTTCTGAAACAAGTTTTTCAATAGTATCCATATCAGGTCCGTCCTGTTTCATATCAACGGTAATCATTTCTATTCCAAATAATTCACATATAGCAAAATGCCTGTCATATCCTGGACTGGGACAAAGGAATTTAACTTTGTCAAGCTTTGACCATGGAGTACCTCCCAAGATACCTAGCGACATAGCTCTTGCAACAGTATCATACATCAAATTCAGACTGGAATTACCTCCAACTATAATTTCGTCTGTAGCTACTTCCAGCATTTCAGCAAAAAGTGCTTTTGCTTCCGGAATACCATCCAGAACACCATAATTGAAGCAGTCTGTACCATCAGCAGCCTTTCTGAGTTCTTTTGCAGGTATATCAAGGATATCCATACTTATATCAAGTTGTTCAGCACAAGGCTTACCTCTTGTCATATCGAGTTTTAGATTCTGTGCTTTAAATTCATTATATCTTTTTTCTAATATTTCAATCTCATTTTTTAATTCTTCTTTAGACAAATCTTTATAACTCTTCATTATTATCTCCTCCGATTGCCATTTTGACCTAAACAAACATAAATCAATTTTAATACATATTATTAATATATGCAAGTTTTATGTTCTTACCAATTCAAAAAATCTAATCTAAAATATTTTTAAAAAGACTTTTTTTAGAAATTATGCAGGAATTCAAAAAACAAACTGCAGTTATTTTCTAAATGGATTTCTATGTTGAAATATAGCAATAAAAGGCCATTATTGCATATCTATATTTGTAAGGAAAATTAAGCAAAAAGTAGATGGATTATATATTTTTTGTTAATTGACATTAAGACATATACTTTGTATAATAAGTACAAGGCAATTATATTATGTAAACCACAATGTAAAAATATTAATAAGATATAAGTTCATGTTGGGTTATCTTACATAGGTGCCAGCGTAACCTGCGCCTTATTTTTCAAGCTAAATCAGCTGGAAACATAAATATTATAAGCAACCCTTCATCTTATTTCTGAAAAATAAAGAGGCCTGTAAAGCTTCCACATCAGACATAAATGCCATTAAGCAGCATTTTCAAGAATAATAATATAAGCCGCTAATACTCCCCTTCCTGTTAGTTGAGATTAGCGGCTTGTAAATTATTTTATTACTTAATTACTTAACTACAGTTCTTATTACTCTTAAAAAATTTTCTCCTGCAATTTTATTAATAAGAGATTCGCTATAATTTAATTTCAGCAGTTCATTGATTAAATCAGGGATAAACTGTACTCCTTCAAGTCCGACAGGTGTATTATCTATCCCGTCAAAATCTGCTCCAAATCCAAGAGTATCCTCACCTGTAAGTCCAACAATATGTTCAATGTGAGATATGACATGCTTCATTTCCGCTTTACCCTCATTAACGATAAAATATGGGCAAAGATTTATGCCTGTTACACCACCATTTTTTTTCAATGCAAGAAGCTGCTCGTCGGTTAAGTTCCTACTGTGGCCGCAAATCTTTTTAGCATTGGAGTGAGATGCTATTATTGGTGCTGAGGAAAGATTTATTACGTCCCAAAATCCTGCCTCTGACAAATGGGATACATCAACCATCATTCCCAACCTGTTCATCTCGGCAACTACTTCCCTACCAAATGGTGTTAATCCTCCATTGGTAACCCCATCAGCTACACCATCGGCAATCTGGTTTCTAAAATTCCATGTAAGAGTTATTGCCCTTACACCCAGTTGGTATAGCATACGCAGCACAGCTAAGCTTCCCTCAAGTGCTTCCCCGCCCTCAATGGTAAGAACAGCAGCTACTTTACGACTATTTATTGCATTTACTATATCCTTGTAATTACGACATAACATTATGTCATTCTTATTAATTTCAATTTCTCTATAAAGTTTGTCTATAATATCAAGTGTCCGCCTTAAAGCCCCCATTTTTGCCTGCTCAGGAGAAATGAATGCTGCAAAGAACTGAACAAAACTATCAATTTTTTTTAATCTTTCAAGATCAATATGACCGCTATTTTTTTTCAGAGCTTCCCCTGTTTTCATGATAGTTGTAATGGTATCACAATGTGCGTCAACATAAGTCATGCTGTCATCTCCATTAAATAATATAAATTTTTCACTTTTTAAAAGGCATCTTTTATAAGGTTTATACTTTTTACGATATTTGCATTTCCTGTAGATTTTTCAATTAAAACTTCAACTACATCAAATCTCACCTTAGTATTCATTTTTCTTGTGTTTGTCAGGTAGATAGATGCTATTTGGCGAATCTTCTGCTGTTTTACCCAGTTCACTGCTTCTCCAGGTGTTCCGAAGGTGATTGTTCTTCTGGTTTTTACCTCTATAAAACAAATGTATTCATTTTCATTAGCAATTATATCTATTTCGCCCAAACGTCCTACCCTGTAATTTGCTTTCAGAATAGTGTATCCGTTTCTTTGAAGAAACTCCACTGCTTCCTTCTCACCGGCTGCTCCAATTTCCCTTTTATTTGAATCAGTCATCATGCAAATCCCCATAACTTTCATCCACACAGCCTATAAATATAAGTATCTCTGCTACCACCTCATATATTTCCGGAGGTATTTCATCCCCAATACTCAAAGAGGAAAGGGTTTGGGCAAGATTATTATCCTGATATAACGGAATATTACTTTCTTGTGCTTTCTGAATAATTCGCTCTGCTACTTGGCCCTTTCCGGCCGCAACTATTCTAGGAGCTGCGTCAGTTTCAGGTGAATATTGCAAAGCAGCTGCATGTTTTATTTGTTTTTTTATGTTGTCTTCCTTCAACCCACATCCCCCACCATTCGTATTTTATTGTTGCTGCTATTTACACTAAAATGTCTATGTTATTTGGCGTCTTAATAAACTCTTTTTTAGCTTCATCTTCAAAATTCACAATGTTGATTGGGTCTTCTAAAAGTCGATAAGTATAATCCACCAACCTGTAGCCTTTTTCAAGCAAAGAATTGTACAGCATCTTGTGACTGTCCTTTAAAATATTGAAAACTCCACTGTCTTTAAGCCTGAAATTTGTGCTGACATCCTTTTCTTTTATGCTTAGTAAGGTATCTATTCTTCCGATATTATTAGTTTCCAATGAAAGGAGTACCGTTAAATTTGAAGGGTCCAGTTTTTTTGCCTTGGAGCCTTTTTTTAACATATAAAGTTCACCAGTAGTGTTTTGGTTGAATATACTTAAAGAAATTTGAACATAAGAGCTATAATTATTTAGTTGGTTTATAAAATTAACATTACTTTCCAAATTATTGACTATGTTTACCGCTGACTCCCTAACTACGGAAGGTAAATGCTGTATAGCATTTTTTACTACTGTTAAAGAACTTTCCAACTCATTGTAAAGCTTTACAGGATTAATTTCATCGTTGTTCTGATGGTCTATTCTGACAATCAGATTCTTAAGGGTATTTACCGCATCCTTTATAATATGCTGCTTCCCTGCATCGAGGTTGAAATTATCCAATTCCTTCTGTCTCAATCCTATTTTGTCAATAGCATTGTTAATTTCCTTGGCAATATATTTTACAGCAGTTAATTGTTCTTGACTAAGTTTTTGGTTCTCTGCCAATGTTTGAAGTTGGTTTCCTAGCTCCTTGAGTACAGGCAGGTCTGCTTTTGAAAGAGCTGTAGGAGTTACGCTTTTATCTATAGTAAAACCATTCTCTTCACGTAATATAGGACTAGTTTCAGGTTTAATCTGACCATTTTTAGTATTTTCAGTATTTTCCGAATTTTCAGGTACAGCAGAACTTTTTATAATTGTAGCGGGACCATCTTCGGTTAAAATCGCCGCTGCGGCTCTTCCAGCAGTACTGCTACTTGCACTGTTTCTTTCCAACATCTCCTGAGAAGTTTCAAACTTTATTTTAACGCTTTGCGTAAGTCTTTCAAAGAGATTATCCATTACGGCTGCTTTTACAGGTACATTTTCATTGTTTTCCTTCACAAGACTTGCAAGTCTGTTAACAACTTCTTGCGGCGTTTTGGGAGCTTCAGTTTTCCCTGTTCCCTCTATAAGCTTTATAAGTCCACTTATGTTGTCTGTTATTTTTAATCGGCCAGAAAGCAAACTTTGCAGCTTTTCTATATTATTTATATTGTCAGATAATTTTGAGGCTATTAGAAAAGCAGCTGCATCAGCTTTTAATCCTTTGTCTGTATTTACTAATTGCTCCATTTTTAGTAAAGATTCATTGGTTACAGGTACATTTTGCTTAAGTAATGCCATTGCCAATTCTATATTTTTATCAGAAATAGGCACATTAATTAAAGCTAAAGCGTTTTTAGCATTTACAAGAGCCTCATTAACATGTTGTGTCATGTTAGCACCTAAAGACTCAAGAACAATCTTGCCCCCTTCTGTCCCCTTGAAAACAAAGTTGACAAAGTCTCCTTCTTTTGCATTTATGGTTGTTAGGGCATTTGCATGTACCTCTGAACCGTCTGAAAGCTTTATGGTCAGCTCTTCTCCGCTGTTTTCAAGTACCTGTGCTCGGATAACGTCACCCGGCTTAAGCTTATTCAGAATGTCCGTATTGTTATTTGAAATATTTATTTGACCTGCTGCTAACCCATCTATTCTCAATCTCTTATCCTCCAGCCATACAGTAAATTGCTATGCAAATCTCTGAAGAATATGTATTACTTCACGAAATTTTTTACAAAGCTTAATCTATGTATCGGACAAAGACCAAATTTTTTAATAGCGGAAATATGTTGTTGAGTTCCATATCCCTTGTGAGTAGCAAAACCATATTGGGGATATTTTTTATCGTATTCTGTTAAAATCCTATCTCTTGTAACCTTTGCGAGGATTGAAGCTGCTGCAATGGATAGACTTAGGCTATCCCCCTTTATAATGGGCATTTGCTTTGTGGTTACATTGTCAAGACTTACAGCATCTAAAAGAATACAATCAGCAATGGGATTAAGTTGGTTTACTGCATCTGTCATTGCCATTTTGGTAGCATTTAAAATATTAACTTCATCTATGTATTTTTCATCAATAACAGAAATCCCATAAGAAATGGCTTTTTCTTTTATTTCCTCAAACAATTTTTCTCTTTGAGCCTCTGAAAGTTTTTTTGAATCATTTACACCCTCTATTGTCAATCCCTTAGGCAAAACAACAGCTGCTGCAACTACAGGCCCAGCCAGAGGTCCCCGGCCTGCTTCGTCAACACCTGCTATGTATTCAAAGCCTTCGCTTATAGCTTGTCTTTCAAAGGAAAGCATTTTATGAAGGCGTTCCATTTCCTTTTGGTGTTTTTCTTTTAGTTTGTAATACTTTTCTAACAGCTTGTCTACTTTAAATCCTGTGTTATGTAAAGACGACAAGTACTCAATTGCTTCATGAACAGAAAGCTTTTGAGCCTCTTCCTTAATTTGCTTAAGTGTCAATTTTCCCATTTTCATTCTCCATGTACAATATAATAAATGTATACACCTTATTATATATTATTTGTGATGGCTAGTGTTATAACGAAATGTCTATTTCCATAAAAAGGGGCTGTCGCAAAACAGAAATACTTACTGTTTTAACACTAGTACTTCCGTATAAAATTATATCAATGTTTGCTTCCAAGATATTTGCATGAGTTTCTAGCGGCTCAATATAAGATATTTTACCGTCGCGCACATTCATCGTCCATGATTCATTGTGTCGCTAAAACCTACATCCTGTAGGTTTTCCGGTAAAATATCCATCTTTCGCCGACAAACATCTTCAAATATCTTTAACCAAGCTTCCATTGATACAATTTTTACTCACGTACAGGTTAAGAAAGATAAGAATTAGTTTTGCGACAGCCCATTTTAAAATTTCTATTCCGTCTTTGTTTCAGCTCTATCACCTGGCTTCTCAAGGGTTATTCGTCCTATCTTTCCCCCCCTGAATTCATCCAAAACTATAGCTGAAATTCTTGAATAATCTATTTCACCTTTTGAAATAATACATCCTCTTTTACGCCCCACCGTCTCCAATAATTCAAGGGGTTCCATGTCTTTTATAGGTTCAGGATCTAACTTGAATCGTGTGCAAAGCTCGGTATTGTACGTTTTAGACAACCTATAGAGAAGCTCCATGGCAACTTCTCCGGTATCCATTATATCATCCTTAATTGCTCCGGTAAAAGCAAGGTTCATGCCCACTTCCTGATCTTCAAATTTGGGCCAAAGTATACCGGGCGTATCAAGAAGCTCCATTTCTGAATTTATTCGTATCCATTGCTTACCTCTGGTTACACCGGGCCTGTCACCTGTAACCGCTGTTGCCTTACCGACAATCTTGTTTATAAAGGATGACTTGCCCACATTGGGAATACCTACGACCATAGTTCTCACAGGGGTAAATAGTTTTCCTTTTGCCCTGTCACGCTCTATTTTTTCAGACATTAATTCTCTTGCTCTGGCTTTAATTTCATTAAGTCCTTTGCCATTAATAGAATTAATCAGAATACAATCAATTCCCTGATCAGCATACCACTTTATCCACTGCCTTGATATTCTCTCATCTGCAAGATCAGATTTATTGAAAGCAACCAGTCGGGGCTTATTATTTATTAATGAATTAATTTCAGGATTTCTGCTGCTAAATGGTATTCTTGCATCAAGAAGCTCAATAATAACATCAACAAGCTTTAAATTCTCGGCTATCAACCTTCTTGTTTTTGCCATATGCCCCGGAAACCATTGAATGTTCATAATTTCTCCTTTGTATATGAAGTTATGTTATTTTAATCCGCCAAATTTTGAAAAAGGCCATATCCTTAATACAGCATGCCCTATGACAGAATCAATATCAATGGGGCCTATTTGTCTTGAATCAAGGCTCTGTTCTCTATTATCACCCATTACAAACAACTTATCCTCAGGAACTTTATAGGGAAGCTGCATTCCATGGGAGTCTGTAAGCCCCTTTGCATATGGCTCATCTAACTTGACAAAATCCTTATCTCCCGATGATTTTCTCCAAACGTAGCCATCCCTGATGTCAATCTCATCTCCCGGTACTCCGATTACTCTCTTTATATAATCAACTTCTCCGGGGTTTGCTACAGGCAAATACTTAAGTAAACCTTTAAACTGGCCTTCTTCATGTGTAAAAACTATTATCTGTCCATGTTTTGGCTCACTGAAAAAATAACCAGTCTTATAAACTATTACATTATGGCCTTCAAAAAGTGTATTTTCCATTGATACCATATTAACCTTATAGGTTGAAAATACGAAGGCCTTTATTACCATAGATATAACTAACGCGGCTACAATCACTAAAAACCACTCAAAAATCTCTCTTCCTATAGAGTTCTTTTTTTTGGCTGCACTTGCTTCTTCTTTTACATCTTCATTATTATCAGCGTTATCAACGTTTTCTGCATTATTTTCAGAAATGTTTTTTTCTAAATCCAATGGTTCCTTATCGTCCATATTCTGGTTTTCCATAGAAACACCACCTTAAAATTTATATAATAAGATTTTCCAAATTTCCATTTAGAACGTTATTATTATATATAAATATAGCACTTTTTTCAAATGCCATTTAAAGAAATATTATTATAATGCTATTATAAACTAAAAACCTAGGAACAAATGCCCCTAGGTTTTTGTCTCTTAATGCTTAATTTCTGTCAAGTCTTTCCTTAACTTTAGCAGCCTTACCAACTCTATCACGGAGATAGTACAGCTTAGCTCTTCTAACAACACCTTTTCTAACCACATCAATATGGTCGATTCTTGGTGAGTTAACAGGGAATACTCTTTCAACACCTACACCGTAGGATACTCTTCTAACTGTAAAAGTTTCCTTTAATCCGGAACCTTTTAAAGCTATAACAGTACCTTCGAATACCTGTATTCTTTCCCTGTTTCCTTCCTTGATCTTTGCATGAACCTTAATAAAATCACCAATTTCCAATTTAGGAAGGTCAGTTCTTATCTGTTCATTTTCAATTGACTTCAATATATCCATTATTTGTTTCCTCCTTCCTCTCATAGATGTTCGTGCATCATAAGTGCAGAGGACCATCCGTATTACACACGCATGATATTATAACACAAGGAAATATATTCTGTAAAGTAAAAATTCGAAAACAAACATTGTCTATAATTTGATTTTAAAAATTTTAAAGGGGATATATGGTTTATATCCGTATATTCCCCTTTGTGTGGAGGGTGTAAACGTTAGGTTAAAAAATATTTTTACTTATGTACCTGTCTCCTCTATCAGGGAAAATTACTACCACATTTGCTTGTTCTGCTTTTTGTGCAATAACTCTTGCAGCATACATAGCAGCGCCTGAAGAAGTTCCTACAAGCAAACCCTCTTGTTTGGCAAGGAGTTTCACCTGCTTTAGTGCCTGACTGTCGTTAACTTTTATTACTTCATCAATAAGTGATAAGTCCATAGTTTCAGGCATAAACGTATTTCCTATTCCTTCTATTGAATAACATCCGGGCAATCCTCCTCCCATTGTGGAACCAACCGGGTCAGCCAGAATCCCCTTTATGTTTTTATTTCGCTCTTTCAAGTATTTCAATATTCCTGATATTGTACCTCCGCTACCAGCTCCGGCTACTACATAGTCTATCTTTCCTTCTAAATCACGATATATTTCAGGGCCCGTAGTTTCGTAGTGAATCTTCGGGTTTACCGGATTGGTAAATTGGCTAAGGCATACTGAATTCTTTACCTCTGCCAGAAGTTCCTCTACTTTTTCAAAGGCTCCATTCATTCCTTTTTCAAGGGGAGTATGTATTATTTCAGCTCCCAAAGCCCGCATTACAACTAATTTTTCATGTGAAAATTTCTCTGGAACTGCAAAAATAATCCTGTATCCTTTGTTTAATGCAGCTAAGGCTATTCCTATACCGGCATTTCCGGCTGTAGCTTCTACAATTGTATAGCCTTTTTGTAATATTCCTTTTTTCTCCGCATCTTCTATAAGTGCAACTCCCATTCTATCTTTTACGCTACCACTGGGATTAAATAGCTCTAATTTTGCAAAAATATTTATACTTTCTTTTATATCTGAATGATTAAGTTTTAGAAGAGGTGTGCCGCCTATAAGCTCTCGAATATCATTGTAATATCTCATAAACAACCTCACTTTCTTGCTTTTTTAAAAGCATTTTCAAGATCGTTTATAAGTGTTTCCTTGGCTTCAATTCCTACGGACAGCCTTATAAGGTTATCAACGATTCCCACCTTCTGTCTTACTTCATAAGGAATGGAAGCATGGGTCATACTAGCTGGATGGCTAACTAGAGATTCAACTCCGCCTAGACTTTCACCAAGGGTTATTACTTTTATACTTCTGAAAAATTCCTTTATATCGTATTCATCTGACAGTACAAAGGAAATCATTGCTCCCGGGCCAAAAGCCTGTTGTTTATGTACAGAATACCCTTCATTTTCAGGTAGCCCCGGATAATATATTTTTGTTACTCCTTCATGATTTTTCAGAAATTCAACTAAATGGCGGGCATTCTCAATATGTCTGTCCATACGAACCGTCAAAGTCTTTATTCCTCTTATAAGTAGCCACGAGTCAAATGGAGAGAGAACGCCACCTGTAGCATTTTGTATGAACTTTAAACGTTCCCCTATACCTTCATCCTTTACTACAACCAATCCGGCAATTACATCACTGTGCCCTCCTAGATATTTTGTTGCGCTGTGTAGCACTATGTCTGCGCCCAGATTAAGTGGCCTTTGCAAATAAGGAGTCATAAAAGTATTATCAACTATTACCAGAGCCCCATGTTTGTGGGCAATTTCTGAAACCCCTTTTATATCTGTTATTGTAAGGAGAGGATTTGCAGGACTTTCTATTAATACTGCCTTTATCTTTGGATTTATCTGCTTTTCAAACTCTGCCAGATTAGATGTATCCACTATCTCATATTCTATATTGTAATTTTTAAAAATCTTGTCAAGTACTCTAAAAGTTCCCCCATAGACATTACTGGAAATAATAACCTTATCACCGCTTTTCAAAAGCATTAGTACTGCTGTTATAGCTGCCATTCCTGATGCAAAGGCCAGACCTGTTATTCCTCCTTCCAGTTCGTTTATAAGTAATTCCAAGGCTTCCCTTGTAGGATTACCCGTTCTTGAATATTCATACCCGCTATTTATACCCAGTTCCTTTTGTCTGTATGTTGATGTCTGATATATAGGTACACTTACGGCACCAGTCCTTTCATCACCGTCTATTCCACCATGTATCACTAATGAACTTATTAATCTTTGCATGTCTGCTTCTGTCATCATATCACTTTCCATATTAAATCCCCCTTTTGGATATTTACTTTTAGAAATAATTTATTCATGTTAATTTACTAAAATGCAGGTATTACAGCACCTTTGTATTTTTCTTCAATAAACTTTCTCACCTCCTCAGTTGTTAGTGCCCTCTTCAATGCAACAACTGCAGGATCATTTAACCGGTTTGATTTGGTAACCAGTATGTTTGTATAAGGTGAATCCTTTCCTTCTCTGAACAGTGCTGTATTTGGATCTATTCCCGCTTCCAGTATTTTATTGGTGTTTGTTATATATCCGTCAAAATCAGTTTTAAGTCGTATAAGCTGAGCCGAATCAATTTCCTCTATTTTTATATTCTTTGTATATTCAGCAATATCATTTACTGTTGCAGCATGTTCTTCCAAGTTAGATCTGAGCTTTAAAAATCCGTTGTCCTCAAGTATTTTGAGGGCTCTGTACTCATTTGTAACATCATTTGGAATTCCTATTACAGCTCCGTCGGGTATTTCTTCCTTTGTTTTGTATTTCTCAGAGTAGAAGCCTATAGGTTCAACATGAATATTGCCAGCATTTGCAAGATCATAGCCTTTCTCTGATTTTACCGAATCCAAATATGGCTGGTGCTGAAAAAAATTAACATCAAATTCTCCATTGTCTACATCTTCGTTCCCATGGTCATTCTGCAGAATCGTAATTTCCAGATTGACTCCCTCTTCAGCAAGTCTGGGTTTGACAAAATTCAAAAGCTCCGCATGTGGTACTTGGTCTGCCAGCACCTTTAGTGTAACTGGATTTTCTTTTGACAAATTTTTTACAGGTTCATGAGAATCTGATGCAGTACTGGTACTGCCGCAGCCGCTAAAAAATGTAACTGACAAAATTAGCATAAGTATAGATATAATTCGTCTATTATTCATATGATAGTTCTCCTTTATAAATATCAATTATTCATATATGTTTACTATAATTTAATGGTAAAAATTTTTTATATTAGGAAACGTTTTTTTATAATGTATTTTGAAACTGTATCTCCCAGAAGCTGTATTAACTGTACAATAACAATCAATACAAGCACTGCCGCAATGAGTATGTCTGTCTTAAACCTTGAATAACCAAACCTTATGGCAACATCACCAAGACCTCCTGCCCCAAATGACCCTGCCAGTGCGGTAGTGGCAATAACAGCTATTATGGTTATTGTAAATGCCCTTATTAGTGAAGGTAGTGCTTCCGGCAACAATACCTTCAATATAATATAGTAGTTTGGTGTACCCATTGCCTTTGCCGCTTCAATCTTACCCTTTGAAACCTCTAGTATACTGCTTTCCACAAGCCTCCCAAACATAGGAACGCAACTGGCAACAAGTGCGAGTATACATGCTTCCGGACCGTACGCCCTTCCTATAAGCAGTCTGGATAGCGGAAGCGTAAGTATAATCAATATCATAGAAGGCAATGACCGGAGAATGTTTACCATAGCCCCTAGAATTTTATTAAATACCGGCATAGGATAGACACCCTGCTTATCGGTCACAACAAGTATTATTCCAAGTATTACTCCCAGAACAAGGGTAAATATGGTAGTCAGTAAAGTCATATAAAGAGTATCAACAATTGCAGGAGTCACTATTTCCCATACATTTTTGTCAAATGCGCTTCTTATAACTCCCCAGAAACTGTTGTTTTGCATATTCATATACATCCCCCTTCCTTCACCCATTGATTGGCAGCGAACTCCGCATTTATCTTTACAAAAAGCCTTGCTGTTTCACTCTTGGGATTCATAAATATCTCACGGACACCACCCTGCTCCACTATCATGCCGTTTTCCAACACAGCCATGTTGTTACATGAATATTTGATGACTTCAAGCTCATGGGTTATTAGCACAATAGTAAGACCCAATTTTTTATTAATGTCTTTTAGCAAATCAAGTACTGACAAGATTGTTTGCGGGTCAAGAGCCGAAGTGGCTTCATCGCTGAGAAGAACATCCGGGTTATTGGCAAGAGCTCTTGCAATGCCCACCCTTTGCTTTTGACCTCCGCTCAACTGCCCCACATAGCAGTTGCTTTTATCCTTCAGCTCTACAAGTTCGAGTATTTCCTCCACCCGTTTTGCTATCTGCTTTTTAGTATAACCTGCAATCTCAAGAGGGTAGGCAACATTCCCAAAAACTGTCCTTGAATCAAATAAATTAAAATGCTGAAAAATCATTCCTATTTTTTGACGATGTTTATTGAGTTCTTTTTTTGATAGACTGGTTATTTCGTAATCACCAATTCTTATTGTTCCTGAATCCGACGTTTCCAGACGATTCATACACCTTATAAGAGTGGATTTTCCAGCACCGCTGAAACCTACAATCCCGAAGATATCACCCTTTTCCAATTCAAGATTTATACCTTTAAGTACCGGAAAGTTTCCGTCCTTACTTCTAAATGTTTTATATAAATCCCTTATGGATATAAAGCTTTTTCCCATGACATCACCACCTTATCTATAGGTGTTCAGAACTCTGTCATATATATCCTCAATTGCTCTAAGTCCTCCTCTATAGCCAGCGTAACCGCAATTTAGAATCAAGCGGTATGTAACAGGTGCACTGACAATGAGTAAATCAGCTTTTATGTCATTTGCCAAATCTCTGTCCCATCCGCTTCCCAAAATCAAAGCTCTGTTTTTTTGCTGGTCCTGTCTTATTTCCTTCTGAATTTCGCCTCCATCTATTGAAAATGATACTGTTGAAGTTCTAAAGTCAGATATTTTTAAAAACTTCTCTTCAATCTGTTTTCTATATATTTCAGGAGTATCATCAACAATAAATTGCTTTGCAGGAATTATGCCAAGCTCATTAAGCAGAAATTTTGAAAAGCCCAATGAGTATGTTGCATCCAGTATGGTGTAAAACCTTCTTGGAAGGCCGTACCTGAATTCCAGCATAAAGTCAGCTGTTCTTTCAATAAATGAATAATATTTTTCTTCTTCACTTTTTATAAAATTCTCTGCTTTTGTCTTGTCAAGATTCCCAAATTCCACAACTTCTCGCAAGAATTTTGTTGTCTCAATACCTCCGATAGGAAGATACGGAAAATGCAAATAGGGTGTCCCGTATTTTTCTTCCAGATGCTTTACTATTTCAAGACCACTCCAAGCACCTGCAAGTATATTAAATTCCGCCTGAGGAATTGTTTTCCACTCACTAACGCCATTGGATTCGTTTCCAAAAAGTATATTTACTTTAAGACCAATACCTTCAAGTACTCTTTTGAGTTCTTCCAAATTGCCGTTCCAGTATGGGTCCTGATAAGGCACAGTTGTAAAGACATTTACCAGATTTTTTTGGACCTTTTCCCCTTTATAATTGATATCAACATACTGGTCGATTATTGCATTTACAACTACTTCATGGCTTACATAATTATTACTCTTAAAGCCTCCTGTTTCTGCAAATACTATTGGTACTCCCTGCTGTTGGTACTCTGCAGTAACTCTTCCTACATCGTCACCCACAATATCAGAGGTACACCCTGTAAGTACAACATACAAATCACCGTCTATTACCTTTAACGCTCCGTCAATTACATTTCTAAGTCTTTCTTCTCCACCGTATACCACATCTGCTTCACCGGTATTAGTACATGGAATGTTATTTCCACCTGCGTAGCCTTCTCCCTGGCCAATTATATCGCTTACCTTTGCACTACAGCCTGGACCTGCATGTAAAATGGGAACACCTCTTTTAATGGCAACAATCGTCTGTTGAGCCCCTATGGCACATGAATACCTTGGCTGTTCAATAAACTTCAACATGTACATTACCTCCGAGAAATGAGAATGGGTTCTGTTCAAGCCACCATTTTGTGTATGGCATTGAGCTGTGTTTTGCTAAATTTGAAACAAATTCTCTGTTATCAAGTGTTTCTAATATTCTTTCAGCGTAATTAAGAACCCCTTGATATCCGAAACCAAATTGCTCATCGCCTATAAGTAATGTAGGTATTCCAAGCTTAGCTCCCCACAGCGTCATTCCTCCGTGTCTTGCAATCATTATATCCGGCCTCATTCTGTTTAAAATATTTACAAGTTCAAAAGCTTGCTTATTGCAGACATTGTAATTGTGTACATCACCATATGTATTTATTGTATGTAACAGCGTGTCAGAATCAGGTTTTCCATTATCATAAACAGGGTCATGGTGAAATATGGCAGCCCCTTGCACAGATAACCCAAGCTCTTTTAAGAGAGAAATCAATGCATGCCCATGTGATGCTCCTGCTGTAACATAAGCTGTTTTACCCTTTAACTTCTCTCTATATTCTTCAAGGATTGGAATAACTCTTATATGCTCCTTAACAATTATTTTTTCTATTTCTTCCTGTCTGTCCAGTACCTTTCCCAATTCCCTCATCCAGTTATCAGTACCGGCAATTCCGTATGCCGGAGGTGCCTTAATTTCAGGTACTCCGTATATCTCCTCTAAAGCAGCCCCTAAATAAGTCCCCAGAGTGGGGCATATCTGAATGGTTGCAGCTGCCTCTGATATATATTCCAAATCTGCAATAGTTGAAAACGGTACTATATAGTTAGGTTCATACCCCAAAGGCTTTAAAATCTCATCAAAAATGTGAGAGCCCCAGAAGTTAATTATGTTAACCTTATTACTCTTTTTTCTAGGTGGTTTTACTATTTTACGTACTATTGAATGATAAGCAGAATCAAATCCCGTAGTCCATATTTTAGAGCGAAATCCTTCACAGAAACAAGCTACCACTGGAATTCCAAGTTCATCAGTCAAACTGTTGGCAACTGACTCCACATCATCTCCTATAATGGAAGAGGCACATGAAGTAGTTATAAAAACAGCATTGGGCTTAAGCCTTGTATATACCTCTCTTATAGTTGCTTCGAGCTTTTGAGTAGCTCCGAAAATAGTATCCTTTTCTTCAATATTTGTATTAAAATATCTGCCTATTGTTGGAGGCAGATTTCTCTCCATCTGCCCTACTCTGTATGTGAAATTAAAACCAAAAAAATCACCGGAGCAACCTACTGGTGCATGATTAACAACAACTGCATCTTTTATCATTGATAGTTGGCAGAATGCAGTTCTGGAACTGCAACCCATACACTGACTGAAGTTCCTTGTTTTATCCTGCAGATTACCTGCTCTGGCACACCTTACAAGCTCCTCGGCTGTTCCTTCAAATCCTGTTATGGAGCCTAACCGCACTTCTCTTACCTGAACTTCCGGGCTTTTTACATTTATGTTGCTCAATTTTCCCAGTCCCCTTTATTATAGATTTCCTGCTGCTTCAGGCCTCATTTCACCTGTTTCAAGAGCCAGCAAATAATCACCCCATCTTGCAGCCCAACGTCTTAGTTCCTTCACATCCAATGGTGATGGAACCTTTGATTTTTCATGTCCTGCTATTTTCGCTGCAAGAGATTTATATATTTTTGCCTGTTTTGAGTCAGGGGCGGCCTCTATGGTGGTTTTTCCTTGTAATTCACTTTGAGTAACTGTTACGGACCTTGGTACATATTCAACAACCTGGGTATGAGTCTGTTTTGCAAAATCGTCTATAATTTCCTTAGCGTAAGGTGCATTTATTGAATTTGCTATGACACCACCAAGTAAGGCTCCCCCCGAATTTGAATACTTATGTATTCCTTTAAACAGGTTGTTAGCAGCGTAAACTGCCATAAAATCAGCTGATGAAACTGTGAAAACATGCTCTGCAATTCCTTCTCTTATTGGAACAGCGAATCCGCCGCAAACAACGTCACCAAGAACATCATATATAACAAAATCTAAGTCTAGCTCTTCAAAAATATTTTGCTGTTTAAACAACTGAACCGCTGTAATAATACCTCTACCGGCACATCCCACACCCGGAGCTGGGCCTCCTGCCTCTACACAGTAAATCCCGTTAAATCCTTCAAAAATAACTTCGTGGGCCTTTACTGTGTTTTTTTCCCTCAATGTATCTAAAACTGTAGGAATGTAATTTCCACCCCTCAGAGTATTTGTTGAATCACTTTTTGGATCGCAGCCAAACTGCATTACTTTATATCCTGCCACCGAAAGAGCAGCACTAATATTTGAAGTTGTAGTTGATTTACCAATACCACCTTTACCATAGATTGCAATTTGTTTGATTTTTTTAGCCATTTTTAACCTCCTAAATTTAACTTTCTGTCTTTATATTTAAAGTTTCATTAACTTTCTCAAGAACCTGTTCTATAAGACCTACAGCGTTAAAGGCTCTTATTTTCGACAACATCAGAGCTTGAACAGCACCTAAACCTATTTGTGCAGCTACCACCGCTTTACAGTCTTCAAGTAGTTTAACGACCTGTTGCATTGATACTTCACTATGTTCACCACTGTTGCATGCAGGACTTGTGTCCCTTTTTTCAATAAATTCCCATTTTCCAGTATCATCTGTTTCAAATATTAAGAATTGTCTGCAATGACCGAAATGCTGGTTTACTACCTTGCCGTCACTGCTGGCAACTGCTATTTTATAAGACATAATAACCTCCCCATTAGTTGTTTATTATTACCCATGAGAAAAGGTTTCCATTGGAAAATCATAGAGTAGATTGCCAAGCTCCTTGCCTTTCCCAGGAATGCCACATGCATCTGCCCTACATTGCCTGCAATGTCTGAAGACATTTAGGTATTTTCCCGCCCACTCTCTGGCATCATTCAATTCATTGCAATCAGGTGGTCTAAAGCCTTTCATTTCATGCTGTGGAATAAGTGGAATTATATTTATAATGGATGCCCCGGCATTGGAGACCACCCGTGCAATTTCTTCAATATGCTCATAATTTAAATCAGGTATAAGCACAGTGTTTACCTTTACTGCTATACCTTTACTACTCAGTTTTTCTATTCCTTTGATTTGCTCTTGTATAAGCTTTTCAGCCCCCTCATAACCTTCTAGATAACTTCCCATCCAAAATATCCCGGAACAGATATACTGTAGGATTTCAGGCTCCACTGCATTTACTGTTACCGATACCGTTTGTACACCTGATTTAATTATTCTCTCGGAGTATTTGTCTAGCATAAGTCCGTTTGTACTAAGACATTTAATTAAATGAGGATATTTGGTATTCAACATTTCAAAAGTTTCAAGAGCATTATCTGTAGCCAGTGTTTCTCCAGGCCCTGCAATACCCACCACACTTATTTCAGGACAAAGTTCCAAAGCTTTAGCTACTATTTTAACTGCTTCCTTAGGAGTAAGAACTATAGCTGCAACTCCCGGTCTGTTTTCAATTTTATTTATGCATCTTTTGCAGAATCTGCACTGAATGTTACATGTGGGACTAACAGGTAAATGTATTCTTCCGTATTTAAAATGTGCCCTTGCACTAAAGCAAGGGTGTTTTCCCAAAAGATGATTGAATTTCTGATTAATTTGAACTTCTTCTGTTTTAACATTGCAGCAGTTTGTCATAGTGCCGCCCCCTTATATTTATATACAATAAAAAAAGCCAAGCCAAACCAATAATGGTTTTAACTTAGCCTCTAATTTATTTAGTCAACTAAATCTAATCATTTATAAATTATTCTATTATTTATTTCACCCTGACCTTTTCATTCTTTTCAAGCTGTATCAAGTTTCCGTCCTGAAAAACCAGAGTGATTGAGCCATACTTTAGAGATTTGGCCATATCATATAGCTTTTGTATATCTCGCTCTGATATTGGTACTTTTGTTTGCTTAACATTTTCTTGATGACTCATAGCAGCACCACCTTATATATTTATTAATAAATAAACCCTAGTAGTTCGATAATTCATATATGTTTTATATGTTATTGATAGTATATTACTACTTGAATTATTTGTCAATAGATATATACAATTAAATATTGAAAACAAAAAAACATTCCTCTTAGTTATAAGGAATGCTTATTTACTAATATTATTTATTATATTTTTCATATAAATCAGGTCTTTTTTCTCTAGTTCTATCCAATGACTGCTGCATTCGCCACTTCTCTATATTTGCATGATGTCCTGACAACAATACGTCAGGAACTTTATTCCCATTGTAATCTGCAGGTCTTGTATACTGAGGATATTCCAACAGTCCGTTAAAATGTGACTCATCACTAAATGAGCCTTCTGTTGACAATACTCCGGGGATAAGTCTGCTTACACAATCAATAAGTACCATTGCCGGCAGTTCCCCACCTGTCAGTACATAATCGCCAATAGAAACTTCTTCGTCAACTATTTCTTCTATTATACGTTCATCTATACCTTCATAGTGCCCGCACAAAAGTATCAGATGTTCCTGAGTTGACAACTCCTTGGCCATTTCTTGAGTTAATACTTTTCCCTGGGGACTCATGTATAATACTTTTGGTTTTTTCTCCATTCCTTCTGTTATGGCTTTGTATGCGTCTATAACAGGCTGACACATCATCACCATTCCATTGCCTCCGCCAAATGGATAGTCATCTACTTTCCTATGCTTGTCTTTTGAATAATCTCTGATATTTACTGCATTTATTTCAACAAGGCCGTTTTTCTGGGCACGCCCAATAATGCTTTCTCCCATTACGCTAACAAATAATTCCGGAAACAGTGTCAGTACGTCAAATTTCATTAATCAAGCAATCCTTTCGGTAATATAACTGAAATTTTTCCTTCTTCAATGGATATTTCCTTCACAACACTCTTTAATGCCGGGATAAGAATTTCTTTTGATGCAGAATCTCTTACTACATATACATCATTGCTGCCTGTCTGTATTACATCCTTTAATTCACCAAGAAGCTGGTTGTTTTCGTCGTAAACCTCAAGACCAAGAATATCCGTTATAAAAAAGGAATTCTTAGGCAGTTTTACAGCATTTGCTCTGTCCACTTTAATGTAAAAGCCCTTTAGCTTCTCAGCTTCTTCAATTCTATCAATACCCTCAAATTTTATTATAACAAACTGCTTAAAAAATTTAACACCGCTTATATTATACTTTTCAAGACTGCCATTTTTATCTATATAAACCCATTTTAGTTTTCTGAATCTCTGCGGATCATCAGTTTGGGGCATTACTTTTAGCTCGCCTTTTACGCCATGGGTATTTATCAATTGTCCTACAATCAAATATTCCAGCATTTTATCACCTTGCCTTTACTGAATATATAACTTTTAAACGCAAGTAAAGGGGCTTTATGCCCCTTATCTTACTGAATGATATCAACAACTACTCTCCTGTTATCTTTGACTGCAGCAGCCTTGACAACAGTTCTGATTGCTTTGGCAATTCTGCCTTGTTTGCCGATAACCTTGCCCATATCGTCTTTTGCAACTTTAAGTTCAAGAATTATAGACTTTTCATTCTGAATTTCGTTTACAAAAACCTCATCTGGATAATCCACAAGGGCTCTTGCAATACTTTCAAGTAATTCTTTCATCATATTAGCCTCCATGAGCCTAAAACGGCTTTTGAATTGTAACTAAATTAATTCCTTTATTCTCAACATGCAAGAGAATAAAAGAGGCTAACCCAGCCGAATAAAACACAAGGGCTTTTTAGCCCCTTTGTTTTACGCTTTAGATAATTATTCAACAATACCTTGCTTCTTAAGAAGTGATTTAACTGTATCTGTTGGTTGTGCACCATTCTTAATCCATTTTTGAGCCTTTTCAGCATCGATTTTAATCTGAGCTGGTTCTGTAACAGGATTATAAGTACCGATTTCCTCGATAAATCTACCGTCTCTTGGGTATCTTGAATCAGCAACAACTACTCTGTAAAAAGGGTTTTTCTTAGCACCCATTCTCTTTAAACGAATCTTTACTGCCATTTATTTTCACCTCCTTCAAAGGATTATAATCAAAATCATTTATCAAAAAGGCAACCTAAACTTTCCAAAACCGCCTTTTTTACCTTTCTTACCCATGTCACTCATCATTTTCATCAATTTCTTCATCTGTTCAAACTGCTTTAAGAGTGCATTTACTTCCTGTATGGTAGTACCGCTTCCCGCAGAAATTCTTTTTCTGCGACTTCCGTTTATAATAGACGGATCTAATCTTTCTTTTCTTGTCATTGACTGAATAATAGCCTCAGTACGTCCCATCTGCTTTTCATCAATATTTATATCCTTCAAAGCCTTTGAATCCACACCTGGCATCATGCCAAGCAAATCACCAATAGGCCCCATTTTCTTAATTTGCTGCATCTGTTCCAGAAAATCTTCCAGAGTAAACGTCATGGTACGCATTTTCTTTTCCAGTTCAATAGCCTTTTTCTCGTCATACGCTTCCTGAGCTTTTTCTATGAGACTGAGAACATCGCCCATTCCAAGTATTCTAGAGGCCATTCTGTCAGGGAAAAATGGCTCAATATCATTAAGCTTTTCACCCATTGCAGCAAACTTAATGGGCTTACCTGTAACAGATTTAACAGAAAGAGCCGCACCGCCTCTAGTATCACCGTCAAGTTTTGTAAGAACTACTCCGTCAATACCCAGTTTTTCATTAAAGGTTTCGGATACGTTTACTGCATCCTGACCTGTCATTGAATCAACAACCAAAAGTATTTCATGAGGTTTAACCGAATTCTTTATATTTAACAGTTCATCCATAAGCTTTTCATCAATATGGAGTCTTCCTGCCGTATCAAGTATAACCAAGTCGTGCTGTTTCATTTCTGCAAAGCTAACTGCTTCTTTAGCTATTTGAACAGGGTTCTGATTGTTCTCCAGTGTAAATACAGGAATATTTAATTGATTTCCCAATACCTGAAGCTGTTTGATAGCTGCCGGACGATACACGTCACAGGCAACCAGCAAAGGATTTTTTCCCTGCTTTCTCAAAAGGTTAGCAAGCTTTCCTGCAGTAGTGGTTTTACCTGCCCCCTGTAGTCCTGCCATCATTAAAATTGTCGGAGGTTTTGGTGCAAATGTAATCTTACTCTGCTCCCTGCCAAGCAATTCTATTAGTTCTTCATGAACTATCTTAACTACCTGCTGTCCCGGTGTAAGGCTCTCTAGCACATCAGAGCCTACCGCTCTTTCAGATACCTTGCTTATAAATTCCTTAACAACCTTAAAATTTACATCGGCTTCAAGCAGAGCCAGCTTGATTTCTCTCATCATATCCTTTACATCTTTTTCGGATACTCTGCCCTGTCCGCGAATTTTCTTTATTGTTTCCTGGAGCTTTCCTGACAAACCCTCAAAAACTGACATCTAAAAACCTCCAATCTGCTAAACAAAAGCCTCTATTTTATATGTTATTTGCTAAATCTTCTATTTCAGTAATTACTTTTTTAATAATATCTGCGTTTTCTCTTCCCAATGAATCAAGTTTAAGTTTCTTCATCATTTCAAGCACATTTTGTGCCTTTTGCTTCTGCTGTGAAAATTTACCCAACAGTCCCAGTTTGTTTTCATACTCTATAAGCTGCGCCCTTCCGCGCTTTTCATTATCATATACACCCTGCCTGCTGATATTCAGTTGTTCTGCAATCTCTGTAAGAGTAAAATCATTGTTATAATGCAGATCAAGTATTTCGTACTGCCTATCCGTCAGAAGCTGTCCATAAAAATCAAGCAGCAGTGAAGTTTCGTATATTTTATTCATATTAACCTCCATTAGTTGAATGCGGGGTTAATCAAATTCTATGTCAAGTATTTTTACTTTACAGCTTATTTTAAAACAATCATAGTATATTGTCAAGTATTTTTACTTTACAAATCTAATCTGTACGTTTGCTTCTGTTTCTAACATAAATGTGTTTTATTTTAGAATTGTTAGTATCTCGTTCTTCTATTTCAAATTCTTTAAGCTTTCTTATCAAATGCGTAAGCTTGTAAAAACCAAAGTTTCTAGGGTCAAAGTCGGGCTGCTTCTTGATTATAAGATTACCTACATCTCCTAAAAACGCCCAGCCGTTTTCATCCTCAACGTCATTAATTGAAACGGATATTAAATTTATTATATCTTTGCCAATTGATATAGTACCGTTTCTTTGCTCCTTCTCGGTTATCTCCTCTTTTTTGGCCCCATTTTCATATGTCCTGCTATTTTGAAGTGAGGCACTTATTATTTCTATATATGTAAACTTATCACAAGCTGCTATAAAAGGGCTGGGGGTTTTTCTTTCCCCTATACCATATACTTTTTTGCCAGCCTCACGCAGCCTGGTAACCAGTCTGGTAAAGTCACTGTCACTGGATATTATACAAAAACCTTCTACTTGGTCTGAATATAAAATATCCATTGCATCAATAATCATAGCCGAATCAGAAGAATTCTTACCTGATGTATAGCTGTACTGCTGTATTGGCGTTATTGCATTCTCCAGTAGCACATTTTTCCAACCTGACATGGTTGGTTTTGTCCAGTCAGCATAAATTCTTTTAATAGTAGGGGTACCGTGCTTAGCAATTTCCTCCATAATCCCCTTAACATTACTATAAGGCACATTTTCTGCATCTATCAATACTGCAAGCCTCATTTCATCAGGACTCATTTTTCACTACTCCTTTCATTTATAAAATCACATAACTTAATACTAGCACATTAAGTCCTTCTTTTGTATATAAAGTTGACTATTGCCACTATTTTTCCCAAAAAATAATAATTACGCATCTTTTAGATTGCACTGGTTTTTTTTATATGATATCATGTTTTATTAGCTGGTATTCATTATGAAACCAGACATGTTTTTTATTAGTTTTATTTAATTCGACTTATATCCCATTAGGGAATGAGAACGGGGGTTGATTCTATGATGTACTTCATATCTGTTTTTCAAACATAATCATTCTTTCCATATTATGTAAATTCAATATTTTTTTCAAGAAGTATAAGCTTTTGCTACTTCTATTTTTGATGCTGTTTAACCTATGAATAAATACCAGAAAACTTGTGTAACATGTTTACTGAATGGGGAGGAGATTAATTTTGAATAATCAGGAAAGAAACTTTATGGGCGTCGAGCAATTGTCATTAAGGAGTTTGATAATTGGCTCTCTGGGTTCTTGTGTTATAACTGCAAGTTCCATGTACGTTGCTTTGAGAATGAGTGCACTTCCATGGCCAACAATTTTTGTAGCGGTATTGTCAATGGGCCTTCTTAAACTTTTTGGAAAGACAACTAACAATGAAATCAATATTACACAGACAGCAATGTCTGCAGGTGCAATGGTAGCAGGAGGTCTTGCCTTTACTCTGCCTGGTTTATGGATTATGGGTATATGGAAAGGCTCTGTAAGTATTTCCTCCAACTATGTTAAAGTATTATCAATTGCTGTTGCAGGTATGCTTTTAGGAAGTGTTACTTCCTATATTTTAAGATACAGATATATTTTAAAAAATTCTCTGCCCTTTCCTATCGGACAAGCTGCGGCAGAAACTATAAAAGCAGGTGACGAAGGCGGTAAAAAATCCATAGTTCTTTTTGGAACAATGCTTATTTCAACTATTTATACATTTCTAAGAGATCAAGTAAGATTAGTTCCAGATGCATTTATGTTCAATAAATATTCCCCTCTTGGTATATGGAATTCTCCAATGGCAGTGGGTATGGGATATATTCTCGGAACATTGTATACAGGTGTCTGGTTTCTTGGAGCATTATTTTCACACGTATTTATAATTCCATTTGGCCCAAAACTGGGGTTGTTTGCCGATACTACAGCCGCATCCTCATTTACAACCAGTGCAGGTATTGGACTTTTGGTAGGTACCGGTCTCGGTATTTTATTGGGTATCATCTATTCCTATATAAAAAAGTTTAAAAACAGACAAAAGGATGTATACTCTGAAAACGCTGAAACTTTAAAAAGTAAAAAGAACATTTTTAATCCCAGCAGGATTCTAATTATGTCAGGCACTTTTATTGCCTTTATTTTTACAGTTGTGGCCGGAATCCCGGTACTCCCTTCTATTTTGCTGATTATTGGTATTTACGTTGTTTCCTTAATGGCTGCAACTATTACGGGGCAGACAGGTATTAATCCTATGGAAATATTCGGAATAATTGTTCTTCTGGCTATAAGGATTTTTGCTAAAATTGATGCAATGGATGCACTGATGATTGCGGCGTGTACTGCAATTGCCAGCGGCTTTTCCGGGGATCTGTTCAACGATTATAAGGCAGGACAGGTTTTGGGAACCAACCCGAAAGCACAGCTTATTTCTCAGATAGTGGGAGGCTTATTTGGTACTATAGTAGCATCTCTTGCTTTATTCGCCATTATCAATCAATTCGGTGAAGTGGGTTCTGAAACTGCCTTGCCCGCCGCTCAAGCAACAGGAGTTTCAGCAATGATTAACGGAATCGGTAATCCAATTGTTTTTGGTATTGCAGTGGGCATCGGGGCTTTACTATATCTTTTAGGTCTTCCAACTGCTACTCTCGGTATAGGAGTATTCCTTCCCTTTACAATTTCATCTGCCGTATTTATAGGCGGTGTAATAAGGTTCATATCAGACCGTGTTAGAAAAAAATCATCTGATGATGACACAGGAACAGTGGCAGCTTCCGGACTTCTTGGTGGTGAAGGTATTACAGGAGTTGGTATAGCTTTGGTTAAAATGTTTACAAGAGGATAATTTATTAAAAGAGGAGTGGTTTTGTGGGTAAGGTAATTGGAATAGACCTTGGAGGAAGTACTACTAAAATTGTTGGTTTTGACGGCAAAACTATGATTAGTCCTTTTCTTGTTCGTGCTAATGACCCGCTTGCATCGGTTTACGGGGCTTTTGGCAAATTCCTTAGTGTTAATTCATTAAAAATAGATGACATTGAGAGAATTATGGTAACCGGTGTAGGCTCTTCTTTTGTTGACAGCAAACTTTTTGGTATACCAACTGCCAAAGTTGACGAATTTATGGCAATCGGCATGGGTGGCCTGTTTTTAAGCAATTTGAAAAAAGCCATTATTGTAAGTATGGGAACAGGTACCGCACTAGTAAAAGCTGAGAATAATACTGCTGTGCACCTTGGTGGAACAGGTATCGGCGGAGGTACCCTTTTGGGTCTATCAAACAGGATGCTGAATGTACGGCATTTTGATGAACTTATTGAGACAGCCGCTGGAGGTGATTTGTCAAACGTTGACTTAACTATTGGGGACATATCAAAGGAAGCTCTAGCAACTCTCCCCAGCGAAACCACTGCATCTAATTTTGGGAAAATAAGTGACCTGGTAACCAAGGCAGATTTGGCTCTGGGAATTATAAACCTTGTTTTTCAGACAATAGGTATGGTAGCTGTTTTTAATACAAGAATTGATAATATAAAGGATGTTGTTCTCACAGGGAACCTTACAAACGTCCCCCAAGCTCAAAAGATATTTGACCAGCTTAGTGCATTATATAATATTAACTTTCAAATACCTGAACATGCAGAATATGCAACTGCTGTGGGTGCTGCAATATGCTTCAGTACCGAAGGAATTTCAATGCGTGAAGTGTTGTAGATATACATATACTTACTAAAAAGCAAAATGAGCCATTGTGGTCATTTTGCTTTTTTTAATCTTGATAACTTATTATCTAATTTACTTTATCACTAGTCATCCTGTAATACTGCCATATTCTTAAGTCTTGAACCAAAGACTGCTGTTTTTCTGAGAGCTTATCAGTATAACCATTCATTGTTTTAAAATTGTATCTTGTTATAACCGGAAGCTCTTTTCTCAATTCATTCAGAAAATCAAAATAAGGGTCATATCCGTCATAACCTAATAATTCCAGAACAATTGCTCCAAGATAGTTTGCACTAATTGTATTATCCGCAGGGAGACCAAGATTTAGGACAGCACTTGGAAAATCAATAATATTGCCTGCGCTGTCATTTGCCCATATTAAATATGGTACTTCACGGCTTTTCATAGCCTCCTCAATTGTTCCGCTTTCATTTATATCAATTCCTGCTTCCCTGTACGCAAGGTAATTGTCCCCTAAAGAAGGTTTGTGATCTCCAAAAAATACAAGGATAACAGGCTCCTGTCTTTCTCTAAAGTAATCAGTAAGGGTTTTTAGCAGCCTGTCCGCATCTCTTACTCCCTCAAAATAATTTGATAAGAGGGTCTTTGCCTGTGATGACAACTGTTTGTCAGTGGATACTTCTTTGACCTTTAATCCGCTGTACTTACTGGAGGTATATGGCATATGGTTCTGAATTGTTACATTGTAATTAAATACCGGATTTTTACCAGAATCAGTATTATTCTCATACAGACTGATTATCTTTTCACCCGCTGCTTTGTCCGATATCAATGAACCCTTTAAGTCTTCCGGCTTTTTGAATTGCTCTATAAATGTTTGGTTTTCCACCCCAAGAAATCTATATACATTTGCCCTGTTATAAAACCAACTGTCGCCGGGATGCATAAAATAATTTTTATATGAATCACTGCCCAATACTCTCGCTATGGATTTTATATTCCTGTGTATAAGTCTAAAAGATGAAGTGGGCACATTACTCAGGTTTAATGTCTGCATTCCCGTCATTACATCGAATTCGGTATTTGCTGTCCCGCCGCCAAAATTCGGCACTACCAGATGTCCCGACACCGAATTCTTTTCCTTAACTATGAGCTTAAAATTTTTAAGAGGATCATCGTCTAAACCAAACTTGAATGATTTATCCAAGCTTATGTCGGAAAAGGCTTCGTTCATAACAAATATTACATTGGCCTTCACTTTTGGAGTAGATTTACTATTTGTATATTTTTTAACCAACTTTTCTGCAGCAGACTTGCTGTAGTTTTCAGGTACTTCCATCTTATATGCACTCAAATTATATAAAAAACAGTAATTAAAGCCAACATCATTAAATACACCAGCTACGTAGGCTTTTGACTTGGACGGCATTCTGTCATATATTTCTCTGGAGCTATAAACAAAGGTATTCGCTAAAAGTACTGCCCCTATAGTTGCAACACACCCAAGGATTTTTAGTGGCATCTTGAGCTTTTTGAACTTTATAAATATTCCAAAAACCACCATAGCCAAAGTAAAAAGAAGGACTGCTATAATTAAGGAAAAATCCAGCTTCATCTTTGTATCTGACATTATATTAGCCGCCTCAGCGCCAAGAAACACATCTTGAGGTACAAAAGGATCGTCTCTGAAAATAATCTTGAAGCGGTTTATTAATGATGCTGCATGAAATACAGTGGAAACTAATGAAACTGAAAAAAATACATTATTGAATATCAGATAAAAGAACAATATACCTGCAAAAACAGGAAAACCATTAAGTATAAATAAAGAAGGATGCCTAAGTACATTAGCAGCTATGGTACGGAAGTCATTTGGCTGAAGTAGAAAGCCGGTTATTGTTAAAAATACTGTAAAAACAGCTATTAAAGTAAAAGTCCAAATATATCCCAATTCAATCCTTTTTTGGGATTTAGATGAAAGTAAATTAAGCATTTATAACTCCATTCCCGGCAAGCAAAAATAAATACATTATTTGGCCTACCGTTCCTCGTTTACCATATTATTTTAGGTCTAATAATTGTCTTTGTAAATAGCAGCTTATTCTATAAATTAATTTATATATTCGCAAACTCTATATTACCACTTGCCAAACTTTTTTCAACGTCAATTATACGTTGGTTTGCTGAACCTCTGAATTTAAGAAGAAGATCCCTCTGTTCCTGTATAAAGGGCCCGTCAACCAGTATATTAATATTATTAAGAAGTTCCATCCAGCCTTTTCTGGCATGTGAATTTTCAATCAACTGTTCAAATGTGTACCCCGAATAAACCATAACATTGAGTCCAAGTTTTTTAATTTCCTTAGCAAGGACTGCAAAAGTATCTGCCTGTTCAAAGGGTTCTCCTCCGCTGAATGTAACTCCATCCAATAGTGGATTTTTTCGTATTTTCTCCACTATTTCTTCAATCTCAATAAATTCACCACCATCAAAGGAATGGGTGTGAGGATTGTGGCAGCCTTTACAATTATGTGGGCAGCCCTGTGAAAAGATTACCATTCGTATTCCCGGACCGTCGACAATAGATTCATTGATTATTCCTGATATTCTTATCTGCTTGTTCATATTTATCACCACAATAAATGGGGCTGTTGCAAAACAGAAAGTTTTTGTTTTAAACCTAAAAATTAATTTTGCGACAACCCCATTTTATACTGTTATATAATTAATTACATATGTTTGACTCTATCTCGTACCTCAGCTTTTTTAGCATCATTAAACCTGTCAAGTGTCCCAACAAGATACCCGGTAATACGCCTAATCCTTTCAAAATGTCTATCGTCTTCTTCTCTTCCGCACTTAGGACATGTATCGCCTATTATTCCCGTATAACCGCATACAGGGTCTCTGTCAACAGGATGGTTTATTGAGCCGTATCCTATTCCTGACTCCTTCATTGCTCTGATAATCTTTTCAAAGGCTTCCAAATTGTTTAGGGGATCACCGTCAACTTCAACATAAGTTATATGTCCCCCATTAGTTAACTCATGGTAAGGAGCTTCAGTCTTTATCTTGTCTATTGCATTTATCTTATAGTAAACAGGCACATGAAAACTGTTTGTATAATATTCTCTATCTGTCACACCTTCTATATTACCAAATAATTTCTTATCATACTTTATAAATCTGCCTGACGTACCCTCTGCCGGAGTTGCAATAAGAGAAAAATTCATATTGTATTTCTCACTTGCTTCGTCCATTCTCTTTCTCATATAGCCTACGATTTCAAGACCGAGATTTTGAGCTTGTTCAGATTCTCCATGGTGCTTCCCGATTAATGCCTTGAGACACTCTGCCAAACCGATAAAGCCCATGGTAAGTGTTCCATGCTTCAATACTTCCCCAACTTCATCTTCCCAACTCAACTTTTCAGAATCAATCCATACTCCCTGTCCCATAAGGAAAGGAAAGTTTTTGACTTTCTTCTTTGACTGAATAAGATATCTTTCGTAAAGCTGGTCAATTACCAAGTCAATTTTCTTATCAAGTTCTTCAAAGAAAATATTAAGGTTCTTATTGCTTCTTAAGGCTATTCTCGGTAAATTTATGGTTGTAAAACTCAGATTTCCCCTGCCAAATATTACTTCCCTGTCAGGGTCATATGTATTTCCTATAACTCTGGTTCTGCAACCCATGTAAGCAATCTCAGTATTAGGATCCCCATCCTTGTAGAATCTTAGGTTATATGGAGCATCTATAAAAGAAAAGTTAGGGAATAATCTCTTTGCACTGACACGGCATGCCAGCTTGAAAAGATCATAGTTAGGGTCACTTTCATTATAGTTTATTCCCTCTTTAACCTTGAATATATGTATGGGGAATATTGGTGTTTCACCATTTCCAAGGCCTTCTTCTGTAGCCAGTAACAGATTTTTAATCACAAGCCTTCCTTCTGGTGAAGTATCTGTTCCGTAATTAATGGAACTGAAAGGTGTTTGTGCTCCTGCTCTGCTATGCATTGTATTGAGGTTATGAACAAATGCTTCCATAGCCTGATAAGTGATTCTGTCAGTTTCTTCTTCAGTCTTTTTTACTGCAAAACTCTGAGCTTTCTCAATCAAGGCTTCGTCCGAAATACATTTCAATAGAAATTTCTTTTCTGCTTTAATATATGGCTCCATTCTATTTAGCGCCGGCTTTATTCCGATTTCTTTATATATTTCTTCACGAGCTTCTTTAATCTCATTTGAAAAATCATTTCCTGTTAGCAATTCCAATGATTTCTTCAAATTCTGCCTGTATCCCTTTTCAAAAGTCTTTGCAACCCCCAATGACATTCCATAATCAAAATTTGGAATGCTCTGACCTCCATGCTGATCATTCTGATTTGACTGGATTGCAATACAAGCCAAAGCTGAATAACTGCTGATATCATTTGGTTCTCTCAGGTATCCATGTCCTGTACTAAAACCACCTTTAAACAACTTTTGAATATCTATCTGACAGCAAGTAGTAGTCAATGTTAAAAAATCCAAGTCGTGTATATGTATATCTGCATTATTATGAGCTCTCGCATGCTCCGGTTTAAGTACATACATTTCATAGAATTGTTTTGCACCCTCAGAGCCATATTTAAGCATTGTTCCCATAGCAGTATCACTGTCTATGTTTGCATTTTCACGTTTTAAGTCATTATCCTTTGCATCTTTGAAGGTGAGTTCCTCATAAACCTTCATCAAGCGTGTGTTCATTTCACGTATTCTTGTTCTGTCTGCCCTGTATAAAATGAACTCCTTGGCCGTTTTTGCATGGCCTGTCTCAATTAACACCTTTTCTACTGTGTCCTGTATTTCTTCAACACTGGGTACTCTTCTTTCAGGACTTGATTCAATGAAATCAACAACTCTTTCTGCCAATTCCATTGCCGTCTTGTAATCCTTACCTCCGGTAGCGCTAGCTGCCTTAAAAATAGCATTAGCAATTTTTTCAATGTTAAATGGTACTTCTCTTCCGTCACGCTTTCTGATTTTGGTTATCATGTGGCTAGCCACCCTTCTCAAATTTTTTCTTTTGCAGTAAATTTATTAACTCTTGCTAAAAAAGCAAAATATGCGCACAAATAAAAGTGCAAATCAAATTGCACAATAATTCGGGCCACCAGCCAAAATGGCCGTAGCCTTGAACATGTGTTTATGCCATATATCTAAATAATTTTATGTTGTGAATATGTATATATTCATCACTTTTAACAATATGTTGGTGCAACTATACTATCACTATCAAGATATTGTGTCAACAAGTTATTATTTTGATGTATCTAAATTTTAGCCTGTATGCCTTAATTAAGATTTATTTTCTACCTTTATCTTTTTTTGTTTTGGTTTTTGACTATATAATATCTTATGCAAAAAAGAGCAAATAAAATAAGCATAATAGCCAAGATACCTTAACCTGCTTAAAACAGGTTTTTACGTGGTATTATGCTTTTATTTTCTCTTTATTCCGTAAGCTGCTATCTGAGCTACTATATGTCCTCCAAGCTGTTTAAAAGTTTCTTCAGTTCTATTAATTCTTCTTTTGTAAGTGTAATACCCTTTCCCATCTTTTCATGATCTGGAGACCAATCCCTAATATCATACTTTGGGGCTCTATCATTCCAGCTTACCAAATTCAATTCCTTATACCAACCTTTTCCCGACTCAGATAAAGTACCAATGTTTTGAGTTATTTCAAACTTTATTTCAGCCATATATAGCAATCCTCCCCAAATTAAATTATACCCAGTCATCAAGTTTTTTATCTTTAAAAGCACCTAACAGTGCAGCACCTACTAAAATACCTGCATTACCCATTTCAGCCATTTTAAATTCAGGAAGATTAAGCTCTTTGGAATATACTCTATCTTTTAAAAGCTCAACCAATGGGTTTACAATTGTGTTGCCTAGTTTACTTATGGGCCCTGCTAATATTACAACTTCAGGCATTAATATATTTACAATGTTTGTTAATCCCTCAGCAAAATATTCAACAAATTCTGAGCATATTTTTTTGGCCTTTTCATCACCGGCCTTTGCAGCTTCAAATATAGTCAATTCAGTTATCTGTGCAACATTGTTCATAACCATTTTACCTAAAATGGAATCCGGATTTTCTGCTGCAAGCTGTTTTGTTTGATTAATAAGAGAAGTTCCAGACACATATTGCTCCCAACAGCCTTTTCTGCCACAGCTACACGGTCTCCCATTATGTTCTATAACCATATGTCCGAACTCAGTCCCACCAAAGTTAAAACCATTATATATACTACCATCGATAATAATTCCTCCGCCGATGCCTACTCCTACTTTGATAGTAAGTGAACTTTCGGTACCATATGCGGCACCAAGGAGATATTCAGCTATTGCTACACAATTAGCATCATTTTCAACAAAAACAGGAATGTTTAAGTGCTTTTGAATTTCACTTCTCACATTTGCATTTGTGAAATTAAGAGAGTAGTTTTTTATAACGATACCATTCTTGTTATCTGTTATCCCAGGACATCCTACTCCTATATATTTTACATTTTTTATTTCAACATCTTCATCTTCAGTTATTTTTCTTATTAGTGTACAAACATCATTAATTATTTCTGAAAATTCTCTGTCTTTATTTGTGGGTACAGTGTCTCTGCGAATTAATTTACCATTTTTATCAAGTATACCTGCAACTATATTTTTGACTCCCAATTCAATACCAATAGTATATTTCATATATCACGCCTCTTTATATTATGATATTATTATTTTACATAACATGCTTATCAATCATATTTATGACTGTTAAGAACAAAATCATCATCCCTTAATTGTAATGGCATAACTGATACAACTATATGCTTATGCTTTAAAAGTTCCTTTTCAACATAATATCTGGTATTGTTGTGAAGGAATCTATGCCACCATTTCTTAACTGAAAACTGCGGAAGTATAACCGTTATCATATCACCGCTCTGATAGTCATATTCAGCCGAATCAATGAATTTGAGCATTGGATCAACAACTTTTCTGAAAGGCGAATATTTAACAACTAAAGGAACATCCATATTGAGGGCATTATATTTTTCTTTTATTTTTTTTGCATCTTCTTCACTAATGACCACACTAAAAGCAGTTATGTTGTCCGATATGGTTTTTGCATACCGAAGAGCTCTCAGGCTTGACCTGTTTATACTCTCTATTGGAACAATAACTCTGTTTGTGTACACAGCTTTACTAATATCAAAGTTTGCAATCTCTTCTGGTTTGAGCCTTAACTGTTTGCTAACCGCTTCATAGTGCTTTTTTACCTTGAATATTAATGATATTAGAATTGGTATAAGTATAACAACTAACCATGCGCCTTCTCTGAACTTAGTAAAGGCAATGATTATAACAACAATACCTGATACAACTGCTCCTGTTCCATTGATTACAGCCTTGTGCTTCCAGCCTTTTTCTTTGCTGCCCTTCCACTTAATAAACATACCTGTTTGAGACAGTGTAAAGGAAATAAACACACCTATTGCATAAAGACCTATCAACTTCGAAACATCTGCCTTAAATGCAATCATTAAGACACTTGCAAGAACAGATAATAGAATTATTCCGTTGTCATAACTCAGTCTGTCACCTCTCATACTGAGTTGTTTTGGAGCGTATCCGTCTTTTGCCATAATTGAAATCAGCATCGGGAACCCCGAATAAGCTGTGTTGGCTGCAAGAACAAGTATAATAAATGTAGTTGCAGTTATATAATAAAACATAAAATCAAACTTGGTATTGTGGAAAATCTCACCGGCTATCACTACAAGCATTGCATTGCCATGAGATGGATTTACATGGTATATATTTGCTATAACAGAACTTCCACCAAACAAAACAAGAATGACCATAGACAAAAGAAGCAGTACTCTTTTAGCATACTTTGTACTTGGATTCTTGAAGTTTGGTACCGCATTACTTACAGCCTCAACACCTGTAACAGCCGCACAACCATTTGAAAAAGCAGTCAGTACCAACATTAGCGTCAAAGGTTTAACAACGTCAGGCATATCTTGAGCCGGCGGAGGAACATATCCTCCCGCTACCTTTGCAAAACCGGCAGCTATCATAACTACTATACCCATAATAAACGCATAGGCAGGAATACCAAAAACTCTAGAGGACTCTCTTATTCCTCTTAAATTACCTAACATAAGTAAAAGTACCATAGCAACTGCTATGATAACCGAATAAGGCTTAAAGCCCTTAAATGCAGTTGTAAATTGTTCAACTCCGGAAGAAATACTCACTGCTACAGTCATTACATAGTCAACAGATAATGCAGCACCGGCTGTAACACCTGCAAGAATTCCCAGATTCTCCTTGGCAACCACATAGGCACCACCGCCATTTGGATAACTGTCTATAACCTGTCTGTATGACAACATGAGTATCATAAGAAGACAAATAATTGCAATAGATATATACGACAACTGTCGGAATGCCAGCATACCCACAGAAGGTATCAAAACCATCAATACTTCCTGACCTGCATAGGCTACCGACGAAATAGCATCACTGGATAATATTGGAAGTCCCCAGAGAACTCCCATTTTTTGATCTTGTAGTGCTTCATTTTTCAGCGGTTTACCGACCAAAATCCTTCTTATTTTTTTAAACATAAATGCCTCACCATTTTAAAGTTATTTAGTTTTATTATTTGGTTTTTCCTCATTTTGTCACAAGGAATATTATGGCAAAACGCTTATTGTATTCTAATACTTTTCTATGCAATTTTCAATAGCAAATTTACTAAATAATATCCTATTGCACAACATAGAATTATATACTTTTTATATAATTTAGCAACATTTTTTTTACAATAAAAAAGGAATAGCTCCATTTTAGGAAACTATTCCCATAACCATTGATATTCTTACTTTTTCAGGCTTTTTAAAAGTTCATTAATCTCCTGAGATTGTTTCATAAGTTCATCTAATTTTTGTTGTAATTCATCCAGTTTTTGTCTGTCTATACTTTGTGATTCATCCACTGTAGGAGGTGTTGAATCCACCTTATCCTGCTGACTTTCTTGATTATTAGTTTCAGGTTTATTATTATTCGCTGGGGTTGTTTTATTTCCAAACAGATTGTCTATAGCACTATTGAGGTCGTCTCCTATACCATGTTTGAAATCTGCTCCCTGTTGGTATCCCACTACCACCCTTTTTACCTGCGGTATTGAAGAATCACTGTTGGCCTGTATATATATCGGTTCAACATACAAAATACTGTTTTCTATAGGTATTACAAGCAGACTTCCTTTGAATACTCTTGAGCCTCCCTGTCCCCACAGTGTCAGCTCCTTGGATATTTCACTAATCTGGTTAATATTTACTTCAAATTGGTCTGGCCCAAGAATGTTAGTATTTTTAGGGAAGTTAAACAGAATCATTTGGCCGTAGTTAGCCTTATCATTTCGAACTGCCAGCCATGATACCATGTTATGCTTCTCTCCTGAAGGTGTGAAAGGCCTCATAAGAATGAGTTCTTCATTTTTGCCAATATCTCCAGGGAGTTTAACCATATTGTAGTACGCATCAATATCCTTTGTCCCGCTTTCATTTTTTGAATCAGGATATTTTGCAATATTCCATTCATCCTGCCCTGTATAGAAGATTGATACATTTTCTTCCTTTTCAGGGTCTAGGTGGTATTTCTTAAGTACCTCGGTTTGAAGCTTGAAAAGGGTTTCAGGATACCTTAAATGTGATGCAAGGTCTGCAGGAAATTCATCCTTTGCAAATAGTCCCGGATATACACTTTGATAAGCTTTTATTATAGGGTCTTCCTTGTCTATAACATAATACTTTACAGTACCGTCATAAGCATCAACGGTTACTTTAACCGAATTCCTTATATAATTAATACCGTTAAGTTCTTGCAAGTCAGTATCTTCTGATTGAGTATAAAAATATTGTGAATATGGATAGTTGTTGGATATGCTATACGCATCCAGAACCCATACAAGCTTTCCATCTGCAGTTATATTCAATGCAGGATCGTTATCCACTTTTAAAAATGGAATTCCTTTCTGGGCTCTCTCCACAACATTTCTATTTAGCAGAATCTTTGAATCAGAAGAAATATTACTGGATACCAGAAGGTTGGTATCGGCATATTTAATTGAAAAAAGTAGCCTGTTTAAGAGGTTCATTTTTATTTTTTCGTATTTGTTTCCCTCTTCATCAAAATAGCTTACTGTAGTTCCATCATAGTCTATTTCTGAAAGCTTTCCTGCACTCTTGGGGTTTACAATTACGTAGTTATTTGTTAACTGTCCGTAGTATATTCTGGGCTCGGTAACTTTCAGGTTTACCTTGTCTACAGTATCCATTTTTAGTCCGCTTATCAAAAAATCTACCTGTCCCTGTGCAGTCAACTTATTTATAGGATTTACAACAACACCATAACCATGTGTATATTTGAAGGTTTTATTTACAAAGTTCTGGTTCTTTAAGTAATCAGAGTTTATTTCTCTGGCGGAAATCAGTACTGGTATTTCTTTGCCATTTACAGTGTAGTTTAAGATATCTCCGTTATAGAATGTATAAAAGTTCGTATTACTTTGAAGCTGTTTGTTACTGTTCAATGTAGGTGCATAGTCAACTACACGTATATTGTCAACAGTGTTTCTGTTATTGTTAATTATTTCTGGAGTCAGTTCATCTATTTTGCTGAAATCATAAGGTTGAATTTTATCCAGTCCAAAAGCCGCCCTTGTTTCCGTCATATTATTTTTTAAATATTTGTCTTCAAATTCAATTTCATTTGGTCCTACAATAGCATTTTGAATTAATGTTGAAACTAAAGTAAGTAAAATAAATAATGCCGGAAAAGCCGCAATTACAATAGCTGACTTTTTTAACTTACCCTTCCACATAAAGAAACCTGCTAATAAAACAATTACAAGAACAATTATAGGAGCTATTGTATAGTACTTAATCCATATATTTGTATCAACATAGCCTGCGCCTGTTATATTTTTATTGGTAAAATTCGTAAATAACAGTGATTCCCTTTGAAATTTGAAAGAAATAGTCTTAAGTACAAAATATATTGCAATATTTATGAGATTATGCCTTAAAATAGTTTTATCCTTGAGGTCTTTAGCAGATAAATTGTTGTTTAAAGCCGCCATTAGAACAACCAAATAATATATGGCTGTGTAAAATACAAGGAAAAGCCACAAATTAGATACAAAATTAAACAGAGACATATAAAAAGGCCTTTGAAACATATAATAACCTATGTCCTGTCCGAATTGAGGATCTTTTATACCAAAGTTTGCAGAATTCAAAAAAAGGAGTGCTTTGTTAAAAAAGAATTCCTTAGTGATAAATGCCCCTAATATACCTACTACCAATGCAACAGGAACATTAATCAATTTTCTCTGCTCAAGGTTATTACTTGTGAAGTACTTTTTAAGATTTTTACCTATCACTTTGTTTGTGAAAAATACAAATAAAGTGATAACCACAAAACTGATTATAGAGAATATGGTCTTGTATAAGAGGTTTTTTGTATAAACAGTTGTATAATCAGCATTTGGGTTCAACTCTTTGAGCTGAATCAGCTCCATGTATATAGAGCTTCCTATTATTGCCGAAACTATTATTAGCGCAAAAACTATTAAAGCTGTAATCTTTCCTTTACGGCCCTTTCCGTTCTTTTGCCTTTTTTCCCTCTCTTTGTAATAATCGTATACTTCTTCCATCTACTTTCTCCCTTCACATTCATTTTCTATGAAAACAAGGCTTCTACAAATTCCCCTGCATCAAATTTTTGTAAGTCATCAAGCTGTTCTCCTACACCGATTAGCTTTACAGGTATATCAAGCTCAGATTTTATGGCTACAACTATTCCTCCTTTAGCAGTTCCATCCAATTTAGTTAAAACTATACCTGTAATATCAGAGGTTTCGCTGAAAGTTTTAGCCTGTGATATGGCATTCTGTCCTGTAGTTGCATCAAGTACAAGAAGCGTTTCCCTGTCTGCTCCCGGAAGTTCCCTGTCAAGTACTCTTGAAACCTTTTTTAGCTCTTCCATAAGATTCTTTTTGGTATGAAGTCTTCCTGCAGTATCACATATTAAAATGTCTGCATTTCTTGATTTTGCAGCCTGAGCAGCATCAAATATAACAGCTGCCGGGTCTGAACCCTCCTTGTGCATTATTATATCAGTACCCACTCTTTGTGCCCAGACCTCTAGTTGGTCAATGGCTGCAGCTCTGAAGGTATCTCCAGCTGCCAAAAGTACTTTTTTGCCTTGATTTTTATAAAGATTTGCAATTTTTCCTATAGAGGTTGTTTTACCAACTCCGTTTACACCTATTACTATAATTACAGACGGCTTGGTATCCAGCTTCATTTCATTACCGCCTTTTTCAAGTATCTCTTTAAGAGTCTCCTTAAGTAAACCCTTTACCTCCCTAGGGTCAATTATCTTTCTTTCTTTAACTTTTTCTTTTAAATCATCTATAATCCGCATTGTTGTTTCTATTCCAATGTCAGAAGTAATTAATATCTCCTCAAGTTCATCAAAAAGTTCTTCATCGACTTTTCCAAAAGATACAAGTACCTGGTCTATTTTCTCAGTTATACTTTTGCGTGTTTTTTGCAGTCCTTCTTTAAGTTTGTCAAAAAATCCCATTTTAAACCTCCGTAAGATATTATTATATTATAATGTACTCTCTTTACTATATAAATGTCTTTTAAAATCAACTTTTATTTTTGCTTAACTTGCCAATTCACCCATTTTCATTGATACAATCTTAGATACACCGTGCTCCTGCATGGTCACACCATACATGGTATCAGCTGCTTCCATGGTTCCCTTACGATGTGTAACCATTATAAACTGTGTATTTTGAGAATATTTTTTCAGGTACTCTCCAAACCTGTATACATTCGCATCATCCAATGCTGCTTCTATCTCATCCAAAAGACAGAAAGGTGTTGGTTTTAGTCTTAGTATTGCAAATAGCAATGCTATCGCAGTAAACGCACGTTCTCCACCTGATAAAAGCATCATATTCTGGAGTTTCTTTCCCGGTGGCTGAACCTCAATTTCTATACCACTTTCAAGAACATTGTCCTCATCAGAAATTATAAGTTCTGCTCTTCCCCCTCCAAACAACTCCTTATATACTATTCCAAAGTTTTCATTTATAAGCTTAAACTGTTCAACAAACTGCTTTTTCATTACCTGAACCATTTCATGAATTATTTTGTGCAGCTTATCTTTAGCCTGCTCCATATCATTTTTCTGAACAGACATGAATTCAAAACGCTCTTTTGTTTTAATGTATTCATCTATGGATGAGACGTTTACAGGGCCAAGTGCTTTTATCTGAGCTCTGTATTCAGATATATTCCTTTGAGCTTCTGATATGCTTTCTATTTCTCTTTTAATCTCAACAGCATTACTATAGGTAAGCTCATATTCATCCCACATTCTGTCCTGAATTGATTTCATTTCTGCTTCTGCTTTGGCTTTTTTTATGTCTATCCTGTTATATTCTTCATGGAGAAGATGGATTGTCTTGTTTGTTGTATTTAATTTCTCAACAAAATCGCTAGATTCTTCCTCCAACACTTTTTTCTCTTCTACCAACCTGTCAATTTCCAAGTTTTTTCCTGTCTTTTCATCTTGAAGTTCTCTGGTTGAGTTATCTAGACCAATTATCTCCTGCTTTAATAATTCAATTTCCGTATTTGCTTTGTTTATTTCTTCCTGTTTACGTGCACGGCTTTTTGATAAAGCTTCTTTTTCTCCTTTTATTCTGTCAAGATTCTCATTTACGCTTTGTATACTTTCAGTTATTGAATTTACTGATATCTTAAAATCAGTTATCTCTTGGTGTAAATCATCTCTAACAGTCTGGTCAGCCTTGAATTTTTCCTGATGCTCTGCAATTATGGCCTTCGTTTCGGCTATATCTGTTTCTATGGCGTAAAGCTCAGCTTCATACTTTTGCTGTTCTAATAATGTTTCCTGTTCCTGCTTAGCCATTTGCTCTTTCTCATTAATAAGCATTTCGATTTTGGCGTCTGTCTTTTTTAAATTATCCTCAATCATCTGCAGGTGATTCTCGTCTCTGGTTTTAATAAGTTCATTATCTCTAAGCTTATTGTTATGCTCGTTGAACTCGGTATCTATCTCCAACAGCATTTGTCTAACATCGTTTATCTTTGCAGCATATTTTACTTCATCTTTTTTTAGTCCTTCTATTATATTCTCCAATTCTGAAATTTCTCTGCTTCTGCTTAATATTCCAGAACTTCTGTGGTCACTGCTTCCTCCGGACATTGACCCGCTTGTGCTTAATATATCACCTTCAAGAGTTACAATTCTGAAGGTATAGCCGAATTTTCTGGCTATGCTAATTCCACTATCCAAATTTTCTGTTACTACAACCCTGCCCAAAAGGTTTAAAACTATTCCATTGTATGCTGGGTCACTGGTTACAAGGTCTGAAGCAACACCACAAAAGCCCTGACAATCTTTTAATCTTCTTAAAGTACTATCGTCAAGGCGTTTACCTTTTACAGATGTAATAGGCAGAAAAGTAGCTCTTCCCACTTTATTCCTTTTTAGGAATTCTATAGCTTTCTTTGCATCATCTTCTGATGATGTAACTATATTCTGCAATGCACTTCCAAGAGTCATTTCTATAGCTGTTTCATATTTCTTATCAACTTCTACCAGCTGTGCAATTGTACCGTGTATTCCTTTTCCCAGGTCCGGTGATTGTCTGCAGGCTGTCATTATTTCCTTTACACTTCTGCTGTATCCCTCCATACTGTTTTCCATATCTTTAAGCATCTTGTGTCTGGAGGTTTTTATCTGTATATCGGTTCTTATGTTTCCGTGCTGTTTTTCCAAATCAGAAAGAGTTCCCTTCAACTCTGTCTTCTCGTTATTTAACTCATTTATTTTTTCCCTTGAATGTTTTATCAGCATGGAAGTATTTCTTATACTCTCAAGCAAGTCCTCTTTTTTCATATTGTCCTTGTCTTTTTCAAGCTTAAGAGAGTAAATTTCTGTTCCAATGGAATTTTGCCTTTTTCTCATGTTTTCAATATGATTTTTTATATTGTTTATCTGAGTCCTCTTGTCAGATTGTATATCAAGCTTGTCCATGATATCGGATTTAAGCATCTCAATGTGTCGTTCGCTTTCATCCAGAGTTGACAAAATCTCGTCCAAATCAGACTGATATTTTTCGAGTTTTTTGGAAAAATCATTATATTGTCCGTTTAAATATTCTATTTTTTTCTGGCGGCTCTGCTCTTCTGTGTTTAATAATTCCAGTTTTGAACTAATTTCCGCAGTTTCTTCATTTAATCGTACAATGTTTTCCCCAAGACTGTTGATTTTTTCATTCTTGAGCTTAACCTCAGAGCTGTTTTTTTCAAGATTTGATTCAATACTATAGAACTTCTCTCTTGCTTCTGTTATCTTATCATCAAGATTTTTAAGGAGTTCTGTCTTTTGTTGGTTTTGAGTAGTAATACTCCTGAGTTTTCTCTCTTCAGCATCTATATTATCTCTTATATCTTTGAATTGAATTTCATACTCCTTTATTTTTTCCTTTAACTTGTCTATATTGTAAAGATAAACATTAACTTCTAGCTCCTTAAGGCTTTCTCGTAAGGCAAGATATTTTTTTGCCGCCTCCGACTGTTCTCTTAAAGGCTCTAATTGAGACTCAAGTTCATTTATAATATCATTTATACGTACAAGGTTTTGCTCAGTTAGCTCCAGCTTTCTTTCTGCATCTTGTTTTCTAACTTTATATTTCATTATACCAGAGGCTTCTTCGAATATAAGCCTTCTATCTTCTGATTTGGTACTGAGTATTTCATCAACTCTACCCTGTCCGATTATTGAATATCCGTCCCTGCCTATTCCTGTATCCAGAAACAGTTCATGTATATCTTTAAGACGACAGGATGTCTTATTTATGTAATATTCACTTTCACCTGAACGGTATACTCTTCTTGTAATAGTTACTTCACTGTAGGACACTGGAAGATAATTATCTGTATTATCAATAGTTAAGGATACCTCAGCAAAACCAACAGGCTTTCTGTGCTCAGTACCCGCAAAAATAACGTCTTCCATCTTGCTTCCTCTCAATGTTTTTGCACTCTGTTCACCGAGAACCCATCTAACGGCATCACCGATATTGCTTTTACCGCTGCCGTTTGGTCCTACAACTGCTGTTATACCGCTATTAAAATCGAGTGATATTTTATCTGCAAAAGATTTAAATCCTTGTATTTCAAGTTTTCTTAAATACATGCTGCACCCCTGTAATTGATTAAGCGTAGTAATTTTTCTTTTGTACATATCAAATTATAAATATTAAGTCATTTCTATGAAAGAAATGACTTTAACATTCAATAATTCTAGCATACTTTGTGTTTTATTGGAAGGTTAACATTTTTATTTAATTTTCATAACTTTCCTTGCAACTGCTATTCCTGCTTTATAAAGTATACTTTCCAATTCCTTACTGACAGTTTTTAGCTCAGACCTTATACTGATTTCCTGAGGACAGTGACTTTCACATTTTCCGCAATTTATACACTGAGAAGCATAGGAAGGCCTTGCTGCAACCGCTCCTAAGTTTCTGTAATATTGAAATCTTATTCCTTTTTTCCCAATAAGATACTTATCATTATAATGTGAAAAACATCCCGGTATATCAACCCCTGCCGGACAAGGCATACAGTAGCCACATGCTGTACATGGTATTTTTGTTCTTTCATGCAATATCCTTTTAACATTATCAAAGACACCAAGTTCTTCATCTGTAAGAGAATTAGCATATGAATCCGAGGCTATTCTTATATTATCCTCAACCTGTGCCTCATCACTCATTCCCGATAAAACTACATTTACCTGGGGATGATTCCATATCCACCTTAATGCCCATTCTGCAGGTGACCTGTCACGATTACATTCTGCGAATACCTTTTTTACATCTTCCGGCAGATTTGTAACCAGCTTTCCTCCCCTTAAAGGCTCCATAACAATTACAGGTATTCCCATCTCATTTGCAAGAATTAATCCGTCCTTAGTAGCCTGATTATTCTCATCCATGTAATTATATTGTATCTGGCAGAACTCCCAAGGGTATGCCCTTAAAATCTGCTCAAATTCATTTTTAGCCCCATGAAAAGAAAAACCAATGTTCTTTATTTTACCTTTTGCTTTAAGCTCTTCTATCCATTTTAATACTCCCATATCCACAAGCCTATCAAAACCTGCCTTGTCTGTGAGCATGTGAAGTAAATAATAGTCAATGTAGTCTGTTTGAAGGCGTTCCAATTGAGTATTAAATATTTTTTTTGCATTATCAAGATTCTTTACCATAAATGGAGGTAGTTTTGTAGCTATTTTGACCCTTTCACGGTAGCCTCCCATCAAAGCCTTTCCCAAAAGACTTTCACTTTTACCCCCATGATAAATATAAGCCGTATCAAAATAGTTCACACCTTTTTCTATAGCATTATGTATCATCTTTATTGCTCTTGGTTCATCAATTCCCCCTGCTCTGGTTGGAAACCTCATACACCCAAATCCCAGAATAGACAATTCTTCTCCGTTTTTTTGATTTATTCTTGTTAACATGATGCATCTCCCTCAAGGCCTCAAATTTATTAAATGAATAAAAATTATCCATCAGTTTCCGTATAAATTCAGTATTAAATAGTATATTTATAGTTTTCAGTATATATTTATGATTTTGGAGTGTCAATAATAAAGGGCAGCTATTTCCCAGCTCAATTTACATAATATTTTAAAAACGTAACCATATGAAAGAAAGGTTCATAAAATACTATGGAATTATTTTTTTATAAGGAGGAATTATGCAAAATTATAATTATAATGATTATATGCAAATGATGAATATTCCCAATCAGTATTTACCCATGATGGAGATGCCTCAAGATCAGCTTCATACCATGTTTCCCAGATGCTACCACGTTATAATGCCTGAAGTTGTACGTATGTGCGATAGAATGTGTGCACAATATGGGCCTATGTTTAACCCAAGCCGTCAAATGTTGGACTCCATGGTCAGTGATATTGACAATAGAGTTGGTGCGGATGTTGATATGGACTATCATGATTTTGAAGAGTGTGAGGACAGACAATTTGTTTTCGATGGATTTGGCGGAGGCAGAAGACGTTTCCGACGCGATCTCATAACAATCCTCCTGCTTAGGGAACTGTTAAGAAGAAGACCTCGTCCTTTTTCCCCTTTTGGTTTCAGCGGTTTTTAGTCAGTAATATAGTTTACCTCTATAATTTTTAATAATACATTCTATTCATTGCATATTACAGGTAGCTTTCAGTTCACGAAGGCCACCTGTTTTTTATATGCTGTCTCAAATTTAATGTCTGAATATTTTTAATACAGGATGGCTTACACAAAATTAATCAAAACTCCTGCCTAAACTTGCTTATACTAATGTAAAGCTTATCTATTTATAGTGCACAATTTATTGAGGATAAAATATAATACCATTAGCATATATTTTAGGAGTAAATATATTTATGAACTTTAATTATGTTCCACTTGGACAACATCAATTACCTCCACTGCCATACTCTTATGACGCTCTTGAGCCATTTATAAGTCAAAGAACCATGAGAATACATCATGATAAACATCACAAAGCCTATGTAGACGGCTTAAACAGGGCAGAAATCAATCTATCAGATGCCAGGAAAAAAAGAGACTATGAATTTATAAAGTACTGGGAAAAGGAATTGGCCTTTAATGGGTCAGGTCATATTCTGCATAGTATCTTCTGGACTACTATGGCACCACCAGGCATGGGAGGAAATCCCGGTATTCAAACAATTGATTATATCAATAGTTATTTCGGTAATTTCGGTGCTTTCAAGGAACAATTCATAAGTGCTGCTGAAAAAGTGGAAGGTTCAGGATGGGCTATCCTTATTTGGCAGCCTGCATGGAGAAGACTTGAAATTCTTCAGGCTGAAAAGCATCAGAACCTTGCTCAATGGGGTGGCATCCCGATTTTAGTTTGTGATGTTTGGGAACATGCCTATTACCTAGATTATCAGAATGAACGTCGAAAGTTTATTGAATCATGGTGGGGAATAATTAACTGGAATGAGGTGGAAAACAGGCTGATATTCGCCTTCAATGGTCAATTGCCACTAACAACAATAAATACAATGGGTTATTAAACCCTATAAAAAAAGGCCCGCTATATAAGCGAGCCTTTAATTTTAATAAACTGAATTATCGAGGTTGTATGTAGAATTTTATAGCTGTTCTTTCCTCTCCATCGATATTTACTTCAGCAAAAGCAGGAACTGCCACAAGATCAATTCCATTTGGAGCTACAAAACCTCTTGTTATTGCTATTGCCTTGACTGCCTGATTTACTGCACCGGCTCCTACTGCCTGAATCTCTGCATAATTGTTGTCCCTCAAAACTGCAGCCAATGCTCCAGCAACAGATTTGGGTTGTGAATTAGCTGAAACCTTTAGTACTTCCATATTATACATCCTCCTAAAAAAATGCTTTAAAAAAAGCAAAAAAATAAAATATAATTGTAATTATATCTATTCTATATATTTCATCGAATTCCTGCTTTTTACATTTAAAATTTTTTAAAAAATTTAAATAATTTATTTATGTTCCTATAATTAGGAATTTTTCGACATTTTGCTTCTCCATAATCCGTATATTTTTAAAATTAAACTCGTTTTTAAGTGTAATAATATTTACTTTTTTTTGTCCTATTACATTTGATATATATTTAGGATTACACTCAATAACTATATCCTGTGATTTGTCAAGCTTATGGTTTAGTATATATTCTCTGATTCTATTAAGAGTAAGCCTTGATTCCACAAGCTGTCTGAAAGCAGGATGAAAAGGCCCTGCAACAACCTCTCCTGATTCGCTAATATTGTCTGTGGGCTGGAGACCTATTCTAATAACATTAATATAATTTTTTTCGTATATATTCAGCAGTTCTGCAGAAATGTCCACCGACTCTTCAATTGTCAGAGGTTGATAGCGTCCTTCCTGATACATTTTCTGTAAAAATGTGTTTTTAATAACAAGGGTAGGATAAATGCGTACAATCTCAGGAGATAATTCCACAACTTTTTGGGCAGTTGCAATTGCCTTTAACCTGGTATCTCCGGGAAGTCCTATCATTGTTTGAATACCAAGTGAAAAACCTCTTTCCTTAATCAATTTTGCAGCATTCTTTACTTCCTCAATCCCATGTCCTCTGTTAGTGCATTTTAGAACATCATAATCCAGACTCTGTACGCCTAGTTCTATTGTTCGTACACCATACTTTTCAAGTAAATCCAATATCGTTGAATTTATATAGTCAGGTCTGGTAGAAAGCCTTATCTGCTTTACCTTCCCTTCTTTTATATAGCTGTATCCAATTTTAAGATACCATTCCTGCTCCTTTTGTGATATACCTGTAAAGCTGCCGCCATAAAAACCAATTTCCACAAAAGCATTACCGCTGGTTTCCAAATAACTTTCAATAGTAAGGCGAATTTCTTCTTCACTGGCCTCTTTTGTTTGACCGCTAATAATTTTCTGGTTGCAGAAAATACAATCAAAAGGGCAACCTTTGTGTGGCACAAAAATGGGAATTACTATATGCTTCTTAATTTGCAAACACTCCTTAAAGCCTTATTTTGCTTTTAGATTATTTAAGGCATCCTTTGCTGCATTTTGCTCAGCTTCTTTTTTTGAATGTCCTTTTCCATGTCCTTGAGTAACACCATTTATTTTTACTTCTGTAACAAATGTTTTGTTATGGTCAGGGCCAAACTGGTCAGTAACACTATAAGAAATCTGTTGTTCACCGTTTTGTTGAACTAATTCCTGCAACTGTGTCTTATAATCATAAAACAGTTTTCCTTCAATACACGACTTAATAATTTTATCCATATATTTGTATACAAATGCTTTAGCAGTTTCAAACCCACCATCAATATATAATGCTCCTATCAGTGCCTCAAATGCATCTGAAAGCAAAGAAATTTTTTCTCTGCCCCCTGAAAGTTCTTCTCCTTTTCCAAGCAAAAGATACTTTCCAAGGCCAATGTCACTGGCACATTGTGATAATGAATTTTCACATACAATTTTAGCTCTTGTCATAGACAGCTCGCCTTCTGGTAAATTAGGCCTTTTCTGGAAAAGATATTCACTTATTGCAAGGCCTAAAACAGAATCCCCTAGAAATTCAAGCCTCTCGTTATATTTTAACTTTCTTGCTTTCTTTTCATTTGCGTAGGAGCTGTGAGTAATAGCAGCAAATATGGTGTCTTTGTTTTTAAATTTGTATCCTATTATATTTTCAAGCTCAGAAATTCTATTATCATAATCGGTTTGCTCCATTATAATCCTCCAATAGTACTCAAATCTTAATTCAATTTATGGAATGTTTAGTCAACCTTCAAAAAAATAACAGGACGGAAAAACCCTACCTGTTATTTTACACTTTTATATTAATATCATCAACATTTTGTATTTATTCATATTTCTTAAAACAGATTGTAGCATTGTGACCACCAAATCCAAGTGCATTTGAAAGTGCATATTTAATTTCACTTTCTCTTCCCTTATTTGGTACACAATCAATATCACATTCAGGGTCCTGATTTTGAACATTTATTGTTGGCGGCAGGAAGCTGTCGTGAATAGCCATTGCTGTAATTATTGCCTCAATGGCACCTGCAGCACCTAATAAGTGTCCAGTCATAGACTTGGTTGAACTCATTGCAAGATTAGCGGTATGGTTGCCAAATACTGCTTTAACAACATTTACTTCACCTGGATCATTTAAAGGAGTAGAAGTTCCGTGAGCATTGATGTAGTTAACTTCTTCAGGTTTTATACCTGCATCATTAATTGCCATCTGCATACTCTTTATACCGCCTATTCCTTCCGGATGAGGAGCAGTTATGTGGTAAGCATCACAGGTACATCCGTATCCGACAACTTCTGCAAGGATGTTTGCTCCTCTATTAAGTGCATGTTCAAGTTCTTCAAGAACTAAAATTCCAGCACCTTCCCCCATGACAAACCCATCTCTATCCTTATCAAAAGGCCTTGAAGCAGTTTCAGGATCAGGATTTTTACTCATTGCTCCCATGTTACAGAAACCTGCAAAACTGATAGTTGTTAATGATGCTTCCGCACCACCTGTCAACATTAAATCAGCATCTCCTCGCTGTATAACTTTAAATGAATCGCCAATAGCATTATTTGATGTTGCACAAGCTGTTACCACACATTCGTTGAAACCCATAAATCCATATTGAATAGCTATACGCCCGGAAGCCATATTTGAAATCATCATAGGTATGAAAAACGGACTAACTCTTCCAGGTCCTTTGCTTAAAAGAACCTTGTATTGATCTTCGAATGTTTCTATACCACCAATACCAGAACCGACGATAACACCACATCTATCTTTATTCAAAGAATCTAAATCAAGCTTTGCATTTTCTACCGCCATTTTTGAAGCAGCCATAGCAAACTGATTATATCTATCCATTCTTCTTGCTTCTTTTCTATCCATGAATAGGTTAGGATCAAAATCCTTTATTTCAGCTCCAACCTTTGTTGACATCTCAGATACATCAAATCTGGTTATTTCACTGATACCGTTTTTTCCCTCTTTTATTGAACCCCAAAATTGATCCACCCCAAAACCAAGTGAAGATACTACTCCAGCTCCTGTTATAACTACGCGTCTTTTCATTTTCATAAACCTCCAAAAGGTGAAATTTTATAATGATCTGATTTATAGAATATATATCAAAACGTCTTTAAGACATTATAAAAATTTATTTTCAGATAATATAATATTAAAAAAGCCCCTATTGGGGACTTTTTTAAGTATTACTTTTGATGTATTCAACAACATCACTAACTGTTGTGATCTTCTCTGCTTCGTTATCAGGTATTTCAAGACCAAATTCCTCTTCAAGAGCCATTATAAGCTCAACTATATCAAGAGAATCAGCTCCAAGATCATCTATGAAGGAAGCTTCCATAGTAATATCTTCTTCTTCAACACCCAACTGCTCAACAATCAATTTTTTAACTTTATCAAAAATCATACGTTCACCTCCTTCCAAAGGATGGTTCTATAATGCATACATTATTTACTATATTCACCATAGTATGCAATTAATAATTATTATGCTGAATAGCCGAATACCAGGCATATCCAAACATAATATTATTACATAACTAATCCACCGTCAATATCTATAACCTGCCCTGTTACATAACCAGCTTCTTCAGAAGCTAGAAAAGCCACAACATTAGCTACTTCTTCCGGCGTCCCAAACCTTCCAAGTGCTATCTTTTCTATGTACTTCTTCTTCAAATCATCTGGCAATATTTCCGTCATATCACTGACAATCACACCCGGACAAACTACATTACAAATAATCCCTCGCGGTGCAAACTCTTTAGCGGTGGTTTTTGTTAAGCCGATAAGCCCTGCTTTTGATGCTGAATAATTTGCCTGCCCAGGATTTCCGTAATTGCCGGCAACTGATGATATATTAACTATTCTTCCATACTTCTTTTTCAGCATCAATTTTGCTGCAGCTTTAGTACAGAGAAAAGCACCCTTTAAATTAATGTCAAGTACGCTGTCCCAATCGTCCTCTGACATCATCGCCATTGGCTTATCCTTCGTTACCCCTGCATTGTTTATAAGTATATCGATACCTCCAAATGTATTTACCGCAGTATTCATCAATGCCTTTACATCTTCCGCATTTCTTATATCACCTACAACTGCTGCCACCTTTATTCCCATATCTTCCAGCTCTTTAGCTGTTTCCAAAACCTTTTCTGTTGTTCCGTTTAGTACAACATTTGCTCCGAGTTTACCCAGTTTTTCAGCAATAGCTCTTCCGATTCCTCTTGATGAGCCGGTTATAACAGCAGTTCGTCCTTCAAATTGCATTTTGCGTACCCCTCCTAACTAAACCTAATATTAAAAATTTTCTAAGCCAATATTTCAAAGGCATTATCCAAAGTTTTCAAATTTTCAACGTTTATTACTTTAACGCTCCTGTCAATTTTCTTTACAAAACCGCTCAAAACCTTTCCAGGGCCTATTTCTACAAATGTAGCCACACCTTCAGAAAGCATAGTTCTTATACATTTTTCCCACAGTACAGAAGTACTAACCTGTTTTATTAAAAGTTCCTTGACTATATCTTTTTCTGTAACAACATCACCGGTAACATTTGTTATCACAGGTATCTTTATATCATTTAAGGTTACTTTTTCGAGTTCAACTGCAAGTTTCTCTCCTGCTGGCTTCAAAAGACTACAATGAAATGGTGCGCTAACAGGCAGTAACATTGCCCTCATAGCTCCTTTAGCATTACAAAGTTCCACTGCCTTTTCAACAGCTTCTGTTTCTCCAGCTACTACTATCTGACCCGGGCAGTTGAAATTAGCCGGTTCAACAATGCCTATTTGTGACGCCTCTTTACAGCAATCTATTACATCATTACTTTCAAGTCCTATAATTGCTGCCATAGCACCAACGCCTACAGGTACAGCCTCCTGCATATACTTTCCTCTTTTTCTAACAAGAGAAACAGCATCTTTGAAGCTAATTGTGCCTGCTGCAACATGGGCAGCATATTCACCAAGACTCAAACCAGCCACATAATCAGGTTTAATACCTTTTTCCAAAAGAGGCTGCATACAGGCAATACTTGTAGTAACAATAGTTGGCTGGGTGTTTTCAGTTATCTTTAGTGTTTCATCATCACTATTGAATATCATTTCGCCGACATCAAAACCCAATGCCTCTGTCGCTTCATCATATACTTTACGGGCACTATTATATTTGTCTGCGATTTCCTTACCCATTCCTACGTACTGAGCACCTTGCCCAGGAAATATAAAAGCTACTTTACCCATATAAATTCTCCTATTTATCAAAAAATTAGTACATTAATCAATTGCTATTTATTCCACTTAATAGCCATTGAGCCCCAAGTTAATCCGCCTCCAAAAGCAACAAGAAGCATATTGTCGCCTTTTTTTAATTTTCCTTTTCTTTGAGCTTCATCCATTGCTACAGGTATAGATGCTGATGAAATATTACCGTATTTATTTATAATGTAATGTATTTTATCATCTGTAATTCCAAGTTTCTTTATGGCACCATCAATAATTCTGGTGTTTGCCTGATGTGGAAAAATAAAATCAAGTTCACTTATATCTAAATTTAGATTATCTAAAACATGCATTGTTGCTGTTGACATGGCCTTTACAGCAAATTTAAATACCTCTTTGCCATCCATCCATAGTGAATTGAATTTCCCGTTTGGTCTTTTTTTCTTTTCTTCTTCAGATATATAGAGATTTGGAATTGTTATTTTCATACCTTCGGCGCCATTTGAACCAAGGAATAAATCAAGTATTCCGTATCCTTCATCAACTACTCCAAGTACCACCGCACCAGAAGCATCACCGAATAGTATACAAGTATTTCTGTCTTTCCAGTCAACAATCTTCGACAAGCCTTCACAACCAATTACTAAAGCATGCTTATAAACTCCATTTGCAATAAACTGCTGTGCAACTGATAACGAGTAAATAAATCCTGTACAAGCTGCATTTATATCAAATGCAGCAGCATTTACAGCTCCAATAGCTCCTTGAATAATACAAGCCATTGATGGTGACATGTAGTCAGGGGTTTCAGTTGATACAATAATCAAATCTATTTCCTCTGGTTCAACACCGGCATCTTCCAAAGCCCTCTTTGCCGCTTCAATTCCCATCGTATAATTAGGAACATCCTCATCTAAGACATGTCTCTCGGATATTCCTGTTCTTTTTCTAATCCATTCGTCTGAGGTATCAACTAATTTTTCCAAATCGTTATTTGTAAGTACTTTTTCTGGTACAAAACTTCCTGTACCTATTATCCCTACACTCTTAGTCGATTTTATCATCGGAAGAGTCCACCTCCATATTCTTGAATTGATCTTTAATTTCATTTACTACGCCATTTTCTATTAAAGGTATTGCTCTGTTTAAAATTGCATATCTTATTGTTTTTGCCTTCGATGAACCATGACTCTTAATTACTAACCCATTAACACCTAAAACCGGAGCTCCTGCAAGTACATCAGGATCGAATTTAGTTTTAAAATTCTTAAAAAACGGTTTGAGCATCAGATAACAAAGCTTTGTAAAAAAATTTGATGTAAATAACTTTTTTAGTTCTCCAAGAAATAGAGACCCCGCACCTTCATAGAGCTTTAAAGCAACATTTCCTGCATAGCCGTCACATACAGCTACGTCAATATCTCCGCCAGGAATATTGTTCCCTTCGGTATTTCCTACAAAATTAATTTGGGAAGAAGAAAGAATACTGAAGGCCTGTTTGAGAGTATCATTTCCTTTTGCGTCTTCTGAGCCTACATTCAAAAGTCCAACTTTTGGTTTTTCCTTTTTATAAATCAGTTTCATATAAATGGAGCCCATAATACCGAACTGCAAGTAATTTATTGGTTTGCAAACGGTATTCATACCTGCATCTATTATTAAAACCATATCTTTTTTTGATGGAACTAATGCCGGAAGTGATGGTCTGTCAATTCCCTTTATGCGACCTACTATCAATAAGGCACCTGTCATAATAGCTCCGGTATTCCCTGCTGATATAAATGCATCGCCTTTATTTTCTTTTAAGAGCTTCATACCTACAACCATTGAGGAATCCTTTTTGCCTCTTATAGCCTTTGTAGGAGTGTCCTCGCCTGTTATAACCTCAGTAGCATTGACAATACTTATTCTATCTTTATTAAATTCCTTTTTGCTTAAATTATTTTCTATTATTTCGCTTTTACCAACAAGAGTAATATTAAAGCCTTCTTTCATATTTATTGCCTCAACACATCCGTCTATTATGGCATCAGGTGCATTATCTCCACCCATAGCATCAACAATAATGTTAATCATCTTTGTCACTCTCCAAAAATTTCATTAAATAATATTCAGAAAATCCGTAAACAACTTCATATTTTTTCTTTAATTGTATTTTCATTAAGAGATACCAGTATAAATTTTCCTCTGAATACTTCAACGTTTTTTTCGTATATTTTGACCCAGACAATAAACCTGTTTCCCTTAGACTCCTTGACCTCAGCTTTTGCTATTATTCTTGCTCCTGCATAAACAGGAATCTTGTATTTTATATTCGCAACTCCAACTAATGCTACTTGTGAATCAATTACAGCTATGGCAAGGGTTTCTGCCAATGAGTAAATATAGTGCCCTCGTACAATATGAGTTTTTTCAAATGCCATTGTACTGTTTGTTTCCATAAGTGAAATTGCACTTTGTCCAAGCTGTAAATCTATCAATTCGCCGATAAATTCTCTGCTTTTTAATGACTTTAATTTTTCCTGATTGCTCTCGGCAACATTTTTAATTCTTTCACGTAATTCTGGAATTGAAAGTTCCAGTCGGTCAAGTCTGATTGTTGGTACGCTCACTTTAAAATAATCAGCTAATTCTTCATCTGTTAAGAATGGGTCGTACTTAATTTTCTCAAGCAGAATCTTTTGTCTTTGCTGTTTGTGAGAAGATGATCTGCTCACTTACAACCACCCCTTATAAATATTATCTATAATTATTACCAGATACTAATTGCTGATAATAGGATTATATATTAACTTTACTATTATTGCAACTATTTTCTAATAATATTAAATTTCCCATAGGTTCTAATACTAAATTTACATAAATTTATTTTGATTTGGTTCTTTCTTTAGGGAACCTCTCTACCACAAGGCTCCGAGGCACAATAAATATCCCCCGTCCTGGCCTAGCCGGGGGTTTTACCTCAGCGATTATAATCCGTACTACTAGCCACGCCTAAAAAGCGTTAGTATTGTCTGCCACATGCGACAGAACTATTATTTTCTAGCGTATGGTTTTCTACATGCAAATATAAATAGCCGCAGTTTCCCACGGCTACTTATGTATATAAATATAGATGATTAACCTTACATCCCGCCAGACTTAAGTATTTTCAAGTTCTTTGCAAAAAAGTCTATTCCTGAATATATTGTTATTATAACAGCTATAAACATCAGATATGAGTCAACCGGTACATCCGTAAATATTGAAAACGGCCAATTCTTTAAAAGAGAAACTGAAACTGCAATAGCCTGAAATACCATTTTGATTTTTCCTGACTTGTTGGCCGCAATAACTTGTCCTTCTCCTGCAGCAACCAAACGTAATCCTGTAACTAAAAGTTCCCTGGATATTATAATCATAGCTGCCCAACCTGTTACTACCTGCTGCTGAACCAAAGCAATCAATGCAGCAGTAATTAATAATTTATCGGCAATAGGGTCAAGAAATTTTCCAAAAGCAGTAACTAGTTTATGTTTTCTAGCAATATATCCGTCAACTCCATCAGTACTCGCAGCCAATATAAATAGCACCGCAGCAACGTAACTTCCATAATTATTAATAAAATTATTAAATGCTAACATTTCGTCTTTCATGAAAGACAAAAGCTGAAAATTTACTGTTGCATCAGGAATTGGTATAACAAAAATCATAAATAACGGAACTAGAAATATCCTTGATATAGTTATTTTATTTGGTAAATTCATTTATGACCTCTCCTATCAAATCATAATCTTCGGAATTAAGAATCCTTACATCTGCAAAACTACCTATTAAAAGCTCTTCGGGACTGGTAAAATAAATAACCCCATCAATCTCAGGAGCTTCTGCATAAGTACGTCCATAATAGAATATACCATCATCGGCAATACCGTCAACTATAGTTTTGTAGACTTTTCCATTCCTACCTTGGTTTATTTCCCTGCTGATTGAATTTTGGAGCTCAAGAATCTTTTTTTGCCTTTTAATTTTAATATGCTTTGGTATTTGGCCTTTCATCTTTGCTGCCGGTGTACCATCCTCTTTGGAATAAGTAAATACTCCTACTCTATCCAACCTAAATTCCTTTAGAAAAGCAACTAATTCTTCAAAATCTTCCTCTGTCTCACCAGGAAATCCAACTATCAACGATGTTCTGATATAAATACCTTTGACTTTTTCTCTTAACTTATTAAGTACTTGCTTAATTTCAGTTATAGTGCCTCTTCTTCCCATTTGCTTTAGTACTCTGTCAGAAGCATGCTGTATGGGGATATCAAGATATTTGCAAACCTTTGGATTATTGGATATTTCATTAATTAACTCATCGTCTATTTCCTCAGGGTAGCAATACAAAAGTCTTATCCATTCTATTCCACTTATGTCTGATAGCTTTCTGATTAACTCCGGAAGCATTTTTTTACCATATATATCAATACCATAACGAGTACTGTCCTGTGCGACAATAATGATTTCCTTTGCACCTTTTTCAGCCAAAAGTTCAGCTTCTCTAACTAATGACTCCATTTTACGGCTCCTGTACTTACCTCTCAAAAACGGTATAATACAGTACGTGCAGCGATTATCACATCCTTCTGATATTTTCAGATAAACTGAATGTTTAGCTGACGAAATTACTCTCTCTTCATCAAGATAATCAGTCTCGTCCAGTTTTCCATAAGATACTGTCTTTTCTCCCATATACGCAAGATTAATTACTTCGGCTATTTCTTTATAATTACCTGTACCCAAAACTGCGTCTACTTCCGGTATCTGTTCAAGTATTTTTTCTTTATACCTTTCTGCCATACAACCGGTAACTATAAGTACCTCACAATTTCTGCTCTTTTCATCAGCCATTTCTAAAATTGTATTTATGGATTCCTGCTGAGCGGATTCTATAAACCCGCATGTATTTACTATAAGTACATTAGCATCTTCCTTGTTATTTACAATTTCATAATCTGCATGGGACAACATACCCAGCATTATCTCGCTGTCTACTAAATTTTTTGGGCACCCCAATGAGACGATGCCTATCTTTTTTTTCACCCAAAGCCCTCCATATTTCGATTTAAAGAACGTATATTTGCTTAATTTATACTCTAAAAAAGTTCTATTAAAAATTATTTAATAATAATTACAGATTGTCAATGTTTTAGGTAAATAATTTGCAAATATTTAATTTTTTTTGCAGTTGAAATTCGTATTACATTAGTCTTCTGGTAAGTATTTACTTATTGCTTTTGAAATTTGATTATAACTAAACCCTCTGCCTGCAAGATAAGATTTCATTTTATTAATCAAATTCTCATCATACTCTGTATATTTTGAATATCTTTTTTTAAGTATTTCCAAAGCTACCTCATCATCATCCGGGTTTAATTCTTCAATCACACTGCTTATTATATCATCAGGTATTCCCTTATTACTCAATTCCATTTGCAATAATCTGATAGACTTTGGCTTCAGCTTTGTTTTTTCGGATATATATTTAGTAGCATATTTATAATCATTGATATAATCTATTTCAGTTAAATCATTTATCACTTGATTTATTGTAGTCTCCTCATAACCCAGTTCTCTAAGCTTTTCTTCTACTTCAAAAGAAGTTCTGAGTTTCAAAGAAAGAAACTTTACCGCTGAACTCTTTGCTGCGGCGTAGACCTCGTATTTAAGTATGTAATCCAGTGTTTCCCCCTCTATTATTTTGTCAATGGCAAGATTAAGAGCATCTATACGTTTTTGTGGCAGCACAAATTCTATCTTGTCATCAATGCAGACACTTGCCATGGATTTATTCTTATTGCTTTTTTCTATTGATGTAATCCTCATAACAGCCTCCGTTTAATATTCGCATAATACGTTTATACTATATATAAGGCATGCCTGTACGGAATTCATCCTCTGGCATGCCTTGTAATGACTGTTTCTATTCTTCTTTTATTTTAATATAGTACTATTCAATTTCATCAAGTGAAATATCTTCGTCTCCTTCTGTACCTTCATTTTGTGGAGCATCAGTTACAACAAAATTACTTCTGATAAGTTTTTCAATTTCACTGCACATAGCAGGATTTTCTTTTAGATATTGCTTTGCATTTTCACGGCCTTGACCTATGCGCTGACCGTTATACGAGAACCATGCTCCACTCTTGTTGACAATATCCATGCTAACGGCTATATCAAGTATACCGCCTTCTTTTGATATACCCTCACCATAAACTATATCAAACTCAGCTTCTTTGAATGGAGGTGCTACTTTATTTTTTACAACCTTAACTCTTGTTCTGTTACCTACAACTTCGTTAGCTTGCTTTAATGCTTCTATTCTTCTGACATCAAGCCTTACTGAGGAATAGAACTTTAATGCTCTACCACCGGGAGTAGTTTCCGGATTACCAAACATTACACCGACCTTCTCACGAAGCTGATTAATAAATATAGCAGTTGTTCTGGATTTACTAATAACACCGGCTAATTTTCTCAATGCCTGTGACATAAGCCTTGCTTGCAAACCTATATGGGAATCTCCCATTTCTCCATCAATTTCTGCTTTAGGCACAAGAGCGGCAACAGAGTCAACTACAATAACATCTATGGCACCACTTCTTACAAGTGCTTCTGTAATCTCAAGAGCCTGTTCACCTGTATCAGGCTGAGATACTATCAAATTTTCTATATCAACCCCAAGTTTCTTTGCATACACAGGATCAAGGGCGTGTTCTGCGTCTATAAAAGCAGCTTCGCCTCCGGCTTTTTGAGCCTCCGCAATGATATGCAATGCAACTGTCGTTTTACCTGATGACTCCGGTCCAAAAACTTCTACTATCCTTCCTCGGGGAACTCCTCCTACTCCCAGTGCCAAATCAAGGCTCATGGACCCTGTAGGAATACTCTCTACATTCATATGTGAATTTTCGCCCAGTTTCATTACCGCACCTTTGCCAAACTGTTTCTCTATCTGGCCCAAAGCCATCTCTAATGCTTTTTTCTTTTCTAACACGGGGTGACCTCCTTTATCATTCGAACATTTGTTCTTTTAAATTATATATTTTATTTTATAGATAGTCAACTGTTAAATTAAAATATTTTGCTTGTTATGATTTAACTACTAAACCCTTAATTTTACTAATAAATTTGTTCTTTACTGCAACGGCCTCATCTATCTTAAATAGCATGGTAAATGCAAAATAAACTGATGCTCCTACTACAATTTCTACTCCTAATGCCGCTATTTCAATTAACTTTGAGTGCATTACGAAAGGCTTTGTAAAATCAACAGGGATGAATCTATTTAATAAAAATAGTACTCCCCCCATAATAACCGCAGCCCCTAACAGCTTTATTGAATAGTTAAGAAGTTTTTTCCATCCCATTCCATTCATTCGTTTTGATATTATCACCATCATAATAGCCATATTTACCACGCTTTGTATGGAATATGACAATGACATTCCGGCAGGACCCAGATCTGTAGTTTTCATAAATATGTAGCAGAAAACAAAGTTTAGTGCAATAGATATGGTACCAACATAAAGAGGAGTCTTGGTATCATTGTCCGCATAAAAAGCCCTGTTCAGAAGAGCAAGCATAGACTGAGCAATCATTGCAGCCGTAAACAAAAACAGTATATTGCCTGCTGTTACAATTCTTTCTTTTCCTATAACTTGTGACCATTTGTAAACAACACTGACAACAGGTTGAGAAAGGACTATAAATGCTACTGATGACGGTATTATAAGATACAGAATTGTTCTAAAACCATTATCAAGTATTTCCTTGAATTCTCCTATCTTTTTCAGTGCCAGTTTTTCTGAAAGTGTAGGAAGTATCGCTGTTCCAAGTCCCATTGCAAATATGCCGTAGGGCAGTTGCCATAAATCGTTTGCATTGTAATATGCCGTTATACTTCCGTCATTTTTAAACATAGATATAAAGTTTAGTGATATAAGTATATTTATCTGTGCTATGGCAGATGCTGCAAGGGATGGTATTGCAAGCTTGAACAGCCTTCTAAACCCCTGATTCTTCCAAAGAATTTTAGGCCTGTAATATTTTAAATTAGGCCATGCGAAGGTTATCTGCATTAGGAAATATATAATCGCACTTGCTAATACACCAAATGCAACAAATCTAACCCCAAATCTGCTAAGTATGAATATGCTAAGTGCAGTTCCAAGATTATAAACTGATGGTGCAAATGCAGCGGAAGCAAACCTCTTATATGAATAAAGCACTCCGTTTGTCATTCCTGCAAGCATCATAAAACCAACTGAGGGAAACAGTATTCTGGTAAGCTGGATTGTCATCTCCCTTTTTTCACCCGTTAAGCCTGACGCAGTCATGGATACTACAGCAGGAGCAAAAATTACTCCAAGAATACATACCCCAATCATGGTTACAAATACAACGTTTATAAAAGTTCCAACAGCTTTCCAGCCGTCCTCTTCCTCATCTTTAGCAATGTATCCAGACAGTACGGGAACAAGTGCTGCTGAAATTGCCCCGCCTATTAATAAATTGTACATCAAGTCAGTGGTTCTGAACGCTGCTAGCAATGAATCCGATTGTGCTGCCGTAAGCAGATTGTTAATAAGTATTGTTCTCAAATAACCCGTTATTCTGCTTACAACCAACGATGCCATAACTATTATTGCGGCACCTGTTAATTTTTTATTATTTGAACTCAAATTAAACCCTCCCGACTGCTCATTTGCAGTCCTTTTCCTGTGTATAACCTTAATCAAAAATCAATTTTCAATTTTAAAATATGTCTTCTTATTAAATCAAACACATTTAATGCTGTAATCGTTCTGATTTTTTTTCTATTTCCTGAAAGTCTAAGCTCTTTTGTAATTGTTCCGCTGTTACTGGAAAGGCCTATATAAACCAAACCAACAGGTTTTTCGGCAGTACCTCCACCTGGCCCTGCTATTCCTGTAACTGAAATACCAATATCAGTCTTTAGTCGCTTTCTGATACCTTCAGCCATTTCTGCTGCTGTTTCACGGCTGACTGCTCCGTGAGCCTGAAGAGTCTTTTCCTTTACTCCAAGGTATTCCATTTTCGCTTCATTGGAATATGTCACTGCTCCTCCCATAAATACCTTGGATATACCAGGTATATTGGTAAACATCTCTGAAATAAGACCTCCTGTACAGGATTCAGCAGTTGCAATTGTAATATTGTTTTCCAAAAGAAGTCTAGCAGCCACAGAATCCAAAGTTTCATCTTTATCAGAGTACAGATTTTCACCGGTTCTTCTTTTAATCTCATCTACAACAGGCATCAGTATTTCTTCTGCACTTTCTCCATTTTTAACACTGGCAGTTACCCTTATAGTAACCTCGCCTTCCTTAGCATACGTAGCAATAGTTGGATTTGTTTGGTTATCAATTAAATCTATTATTTTAGTTTCCATAGCTGATTCACCGATACCAAAAACCCTTAAAATTACTGATTCCAGAGAATAATCGCCCTTATTTTTGAAATATGGCATAACATAATCCAAAAACATTGGCTTCATTTCTACCGGTGGGCCCGGGAGCATTACAACTACCTTTTCTCCCATTTCAATTATACATCCCGGTGCAGTACCATTATTATTTTCAAGTACTATACAACCTTCGGGCATGTACGCTTGCTTTTCATTATTTGGAGTCATCTGTCTTCCTAGCCTGCTGAAATAATCTTTTATTCTATTTAGGCTCTCTTCATGAATAACCAGCTTTTTTCCACAAACTCTTGAAATAGTTTCCTTTGTCAAATCATCCTGTGTAGGTCCCAAACCGCCTGTTGTAATGACAACGTCACTCCGTTCCAAAGCAAGTTTCAAAGAGTCTTCTAATCTATTGGGATTGTCACCTACTACACTATGATAATATACACCAACTCCTGCTTCTGGCAGTTTTGAGGATATATACTGTGCATTGGTATTAACAATCTGACCCATAAGCAGCTCTGTACCAACGGCTAATATTTCTGCTTTCATATTTGTGCCTCCGTTATATAGTAAATAAACCCGTATTTATTTATTATACAACATGAAAACAAAATAGTAATCAAACATTTGAAAAAAGGAATTAATTTAAGAAATGAAATAACAGAAAAAATCTTTGAGTTCAACTAACCAGTTTAATTATAACATAAATATGTAGGCTTTCAAGCACTTTTTTTGTCTAGAATAATGTATTTATTTTAAATATCGTTATATAATACTTTTATATATTATTTACCAGTACAAAGGAGAATTAATTATGAAGGCATTGTTTATTGGTGGAACAGGTATTATTAGTTCAGCAATTACATCCTCTTTGGTTGAGCAAGGCTGGGAACTTTATCTTATTAACAGGGGCAACAGGTCTGAAAGCATTCCTGCAGGAGCAAAACTTTTAAAGGCTGATATTAATGACGAAGAACTTGTAAAATCACTTATAAAAGATATGAATTTTGATGTCGTGGCAGATTTTATTGCCTTTGTACCTTCACAGGTTGAACGTGATATAAGACTTTTCTCCGGCAGAACAAAGCAATACATATTTATTAGTTCTGCTTCAGCATATCAAAAACCCCTGTCTGATTATCGAATAACTGAATCAACACCTCTTGCAAATCCATATTGGGAATATTCTCGTAATAAAATTGCTTGTGAGGAACTTCTAATGTCAGAATACCGCAACAACGGCTTCCCTGTAACTATTGTACGTCCAAGTCACACTTACGACAATCGAAGCATTCCTCTTGGTGTTCATGGAAATAACGGCAGCTGGCAGGTAATAAAGAGGATGTTGGAAAACAAACCTGTAATCATTCACGGTGACGGAAGCTCTTTATGGACTTTAACATATAATACAGATTTTGCCAAAGGCTTCATAGGTTTAATGGGCAATATTCATGCCATTGGTGAGGCCATTCATATTACGTCTGATGAAAGCCTTACATGGAACCAGATTTATGAAATAATCGCTTCTACTTTGGGAGTAAAACTCAATGCTGTACACATAGCAACAGATTATCTTGCAGCTTCAAGCGACTATGATTTCACAGGTTCTCTTTTGGGGGATAAGTCAAACACAGTTGTATTCGACAATTCCAAGATAAAAAGGTTAGTACCCGGTTTTAATGCAACTGTTCGTTTTGACCAAGGAGTCAGATATGTTTTGGAAAATATTCTTTCCCATCCAGAACTCCAGACTGAAGATAAGGAATTTGATGATTGGTGTGATAAAGTTATCAATAATTATATGAATTCTATGAAAAAATAATTATATTTACCCGAAAATAGAAAAAAGTATCGGAATCCAGGTACAAATTACCATTCCGATACTTTTTTATTATTAACGAATTAAAGTTTTATTTATTATATTCATGATTCTCTCCATTTGATTAAGCAGGAAAAAATGCCCGCCATCAAATTGAATAATTTCAGTTTTACCAGATGTATAGTCTGCCCATTTTTCCAGTCCTTCCATACTGGTCATTTTGTCATCTTTTCCATTAAAAACCGTTATGTCACAGCTTAATTTTACATCTTTTTCAATATAATTATATTCTTCTATCAATGTATAATCTGCCCTTAGTATAGGCAAAAATATACTACGCAATTCCTTGTTTTCAAAAACCTCTTTGGGTGTACCACCAAGTTCATAAACCTCATTTATAAATTCTTCATCAGGTAAATGATGTATATTCTTACGATTTTTGTAAAATACAGGAGGACATCTACCTGAAATAAATAGGTGCAGGGGCTCTGTTTTTTTGGTTTTAAGAATTTTTTGTGCCAGTTCAAGAACAATGGAACTTCCCATACTATGTCCAAATAAAGCAAAGGGCTGTTCATCAACTGACGATGATATTATATTGTAAACATCATCTATTACTTCTGCCATATTTTTGAATAATGGTTCACTTATCCTTTTTCCTCTTCCTGCCAGTTCCACAGGCATTACTTTTATATTTTTGTCAGCAAAATGTTTCAACTTAGAATATATGTTTGAAGAACCTCCTGCATATGGAAAGCAAAACAGATTAATTGTATTTTTCATAGTACTCCTCTTAATAAAAATAGTTTAAAATCTTACAAAATTTTTACTACTTAACCCAATATATTATATATTATCCAGTTTAGGATTTCCATAGTTCTGTTTAATCCTTTGCAAACTTCACAAATTTGTCAATCTCTGTTAGAATAAAAGTCAGCACATATGCTAAGCAGTTGTTTTCATGAAAGGTTGGGGTGTCTTGATTAAATTATATGGTACGAAAGTTTCTGCGTGTACTGATAATTATATTGATTTATTAAAGCGATTGATTTCTGATGAAAGAAAAGCAAAAATGGAAAGGTTTCTATTTAAGGAGGATTCTATAAGGTGCCTTCTTGGCGAAGTTATAGCCAGATATGCCATATGTAAAAACTTAAACTATAAAAATGAAGTTATTAGTTTCAAAACAGACTCTAATAATAAACCATACTTTCCAATTGCGAGCCATTCTGTTTTTTATAATATATCCCATTCCGGCGATTGGGTTGTCTGTATTCTTTCAGATAAGCCCTGCGGAATAGATGTAGAACTTATAAAACAAACAAAATTCGACATTGCAAAAAGATTTTTTTCACCCAGTGAGTATGAAAATCTTATGAGCCAACCGGAACATTACCGTACCAAATACTTTTTTATGCTGTGGACATTGAAGGAAAGTTATATAAAAGCTGACGGAAGAGGATTATCAATTCCTCTTGATTCGTTTTCTTTTAACATAGATTCAGGCAAGATATCTCTCTCAACAAAAGATACAAGCAATCTTTCAAACTACTTTTTCAGTCAATTTGAAATTGACGATAACCATATCGTTTCCGTTTGTTCTGAGGAAGATTGTCTTTCGGATAAAATATGTCTTGTAACCGTTCAGGATATTTTGAATACTTTGTAAATAGTATAAGGGCTGCCTCAAAATATAAGAGGCAGCCTATTAAAGATTATTTATGCACAATAAATCTTATCGCTTGGTAGTATTTCTATACCGGATTTCAATAATGTTTCTATTGCCGTTTCAGGGTTTTCAACTCTTAAAATAACAAATGCTTCATTGCCTGTTTTTCCTACAAAAGCATACATATACTCAATGCTTATACCATTATCATGAAGAATATCCAATGCCTTTGCAAGTCCTCCTGGCTTATCTTCAACACCAATTGCTATAACACTGGTACAGCTTACGGTAAACTGCTGCTCACTCAAAAAACGTTCAGCATCTTCCGGCTTATTTACAATAAGTCTTAATATGCCGAAATCCGTAGTATCTGCTATAGACATAGCACAGATATTAATGTTATTATCCGCAAGTGTTCTGGTTACATCAGCCAACCTTCCTGATTTGTTTTCTAGAAAAACTGAAATCTGCTTAACAAGCATGGTTAACGGCCTCCTTTATATTTGTTATTGTTAATGAATAACCTAACCCTTAATATATAACCCTTTTGTCAATAACTCTTTTTGCTTTTCCTTCGCTGCGCTGAATGGTTTTTGGTTCAACCAGCTTGATTTTTGCACTTATTCCTAAAGTACTATTAATTTCCTTAGAAATCTTCTTTTCCACATCTTCCAGCTTTTTTACTTCATCCGAGAATAAGCTTGGAGTAATTTCAACCTGAATTTCCAGTGTATCCAAATTGTCTTTTCTATCAACTACCAGCATATAATGAGGTGCAGTCTCTCCAATTGATAATAGAACACTTTCAACCTGTGAAGGGAAAACATTTACACCTCTGATTATGAGCATGTCGTCTGTTCTGCCGGTAACCTTACTCATTCTTACCGCTGTACGTCCACATTCGCATTTATCATAGTTCAATGACGAAAGATCTCTGGTTCTATACCTAATTAACGGTAGGCCTTCTTTTGTAATAGTTGTAAAAACAATTTCCCCTTTTGACCCTTCTGGAAGGACTTCACCTGTGTCAGGATCAATAATTTCCGGGATAAAATGGTCTTCAGGAATATGCATACCATTTTGATAATCACATTCAAATGCAACCCCAGGACCTATTACCTCACTTAACCCGTATATATCAAAAGCTTTAATCTTTAGTCTGTCCTGTATTTCCTGCCTCATACTTTCTGACCAAGGTTCCGCCCCAAAAATACCGGCCTGGAGCTTTAAGTCGCTTCTCTTTATTCCCAGTTCTTCCATCTCCTCAGCCAAATACAAAGCATAAGAAGGTGTACATGCAATATGAGTTGTACCAAAATCCTGCATAATTGAAAGCTGTAACTTTGTATTTCCTGATGAAGTAGGTATAACTGTTGCTCCCAGTTTCTCACCGCCGTAATGAGCACCTAGGCCTCCGGTAAATAATCCGTAACCGTAAGAAACTTGCAGAAAAGAGTCTTTTCCTGCTCCTGCCGCTGTAAATGTTCGAGCAATAACCTCAGACCAAACATCAAGGTCATTTTTAGTATAACCTACCACCGTTTTCTTACCAGTTGTTCCAGATGATGCATGAACTCTGACAATTTCACTCATAGGTACTGCAAATAATCCGTATGGATATGTATCTCTCAGGTCCTGCTTATAGGTAAAGGGTAAATTTTTCAAATCATCAACAGACTTGATATCTCCCGGCAGTATTCCCTTTTCCTGCATCTTCTTTCTGTAAGTAGGTACATTTTCGTATACCCGCTTTACAGTTTTAATTAATCTTTCTGATTGAACCTTACGCATTTCTTCTCTGGACATACATTCGTATGTCTGATTCCAACATGACATAACGTTTCACCCTCCCAAGAATAAATATAATTTATATATTCTTTGCCATCATCCCACTCGGAATGGCTTTCAGGGTTTACTTACAAAATGTAGCCCCACACAAAAGCAATAGGCTTAAATTCTTAATTATGATAATTGTAACCTTCCTCAAAGGCTTTGATGTTTACATCTAGTACCTTTGCAGGAACCACTTCATTTATGGCTTCTAAAAATATGTTTTTATCAATACCTGCTAATTTTGCCATTACTCCCAACAGAACAATATTCACCGCTTTTATTGTTCCACATTCTTTGGCAATTTTAAGTGCATCAAGTGAATAAATTCTATATGATGCCTTTAATGTTTCAAGTATTTTTTCAGGATACTTAACCTTTCCTGTGATTACAGGCATTGGATCAATTTCCTGCTCATTTACTATCATCTTGCCTTCCTTATTGAGATATTCCACCCACCTGAGTGCTTCTAACTGTTCAAAGGCAATAATTAGATCTGCCTCACCCTTTTCAATTAAAGGTGAATATACCTTTTCTCCATACTTTACATATGTAACAACGCTGCCGCCTCTCTGAGACATACCGTGTACCTCTGAGACCTTAACGTCAAAATTCAGTTTTAATGCAACTGTTCCCAGTATTCTGCTGGCCAGAAGAGTTCCCTGTCCGCCAACACCAACAATAAGAAGATTTAATTTTTTCACCTTATTCACCTGCCCTTTCGATAGCACCAAATCCGCATATCTTTGTGCAGAGTTTGCAACCTACACAAAGTGCCGGATTTATTTCAAGGTGATCACCCTTTTCAACTATGGCAGGGCATCCTATTTTCATGCACATTCTGCACTTTTTACATTTATCCTGTACTATTCTGTGACTTCCTTCATATTTTACATACTTTAAAAGTGCACATGGACGCTGAGAAATTATCACAGAAGGTTCATCTGCATCTATTTCAGCTTTTACAACCTTCTCAAATTCCTTTATATCAAAAGGATCTACAACCGTAACCCTGTCAACACCCACAGATTTACAAAGAAGTTCAAGATCTACCTGTTTTGTAGGCTCACCCTTAATTGTAAATCCTGTTGTAGGATTCTGTTGATGCCCAGTCATTCCCGTAATTGAATTATCAAGAATAATTACAGTGGAGTTACCTTTATTATATACAATATCTATTAAGCCCGTAATTCCTGAATGTATAAATGTTGAGTCGCCGATAACTGCTACAGTTTTTTTTCTGAATTCAGTCCCACGTGCTTTTTCCAATCCATGTGCAATACCAATGCTTGCACCCATACACACGCATATATCCATTGCTTCGTTAGGAGGCAATGCACCTAACGTATAACATCCTATGTCTCCGCTTACGGTCAGTCCCATTTTTTTGAGAACATAGAACATACCTCTATGAGGACATCCTGGACACATTACTGGTGGTCTTACAGGAACGGCATTATTGGAAGCTTCATTAGAATCAAACTTTTTATCACGAAGTTTCTCTGCAAGCAATTGCGCACTATACTCACCGGTTATAGGAAGCTTTTCTTTACCAATTACTTTTATGCCCATTTTCTTAATTTGATTCTCAAAGAATGGCTCCAATTCTTCTACAACATAAAGTGTTTTTACTTTTGACGCAAATTCTTCAATTAGTTTTTCAGGAATCGGATGAACCATTCCTATCTTTAATACAGATGCATCTGGTATCGCTTCTTTTACATACTGATATGAAATTCCGCTGGTTATAACACCGATGTCATTACTTATCATTTCAATCTTGTTTAATCCACTTTCATTTGAGAATTTTCTCAAAGCAGTCATTCTCTTTTCAACTTCAACATGCCTTTTTCTTGCCATAGCAGGCATCATTACATATTTGCTTGCATCCTTAGAATATTGCTTTAACTTGTAATCTTCTTTATCGCTAAGTTCAACAACACTTTGAGAATGAGATACTCTGGTGGAAAGTCTTACGATTACAGGACAATCAAATGTCTCGCTTATGGTAAATGCTTGTTTTACGAAGTCCTTACATTCCTGAGAGTCGGAAGGTTCAAGCATCGGAACCTTTGATGACCTTGCATAGAATCTACTGTCCTGCTCGTTCTGTGAACTGTGCATTCCAGGGTCATCAGCAACCATTATAACAAGACCTCCGTTTACGCCTGTATATGATACTGTAAAGAGAGGATCTGCTGCAACATTAAGTCCTACATGTTTCATGGAACATATGGCTCTTGCTCCTCCGATGGATGAACCTATAGCTACCTCCAGTGCCACCTTTTCATTTGGTGCCCACTCTGAATATATTTCATCATATTTGGATATGTACTCAGTAATTTCCGTACTAGGAGTTCCAGGATAAGCCGCCGCTACTGAGCAGCCTGCTTCATATGCTCCTCTTGCCACGGCTTCATTGCCGAGCATGAGTTTCTTCATTGATATTCCCCCATCTCTATTTGATTAATTATTGTAATACTTGATTACAATCATCATACATTGTTTATTATTATAAAGTATTATCAGCCTAAAGTAAATGAAGAAATTCGACACATTTAGCGCTATACAGCGTTTTTTGTTGTTTTAAGCATGTTTAATTTTATCTAAGCGAACTTTTAATTATGCAACGAATAGATTATTTTTATAAAATTCCTATAAATATATGATATAATAATTGCTGACTATAAACAATAAACTATTAAGAGGTCTTAAAATGAACACTAGAAAATTTACTTATATAATTACTATAGTAGTAGGTTTATTTCTTTTTGGAATGGGAACAGTTTTTCTTTATTATGCAAACAGCATAACAGGAGCTGATGGCAGCAATGCTGTTCCCGCGATACTAGAAGGACTTAATGCCACTACCAATAAAGAGCCTATGAACTTCTTCCTCCTTGTTGGTGATAAGTCAAGTGGCAATACGGATTCAATGCTGGTAGCAAATTATAATCCAGAAAAAAAACAGATAAGTATCGTTACAATACCAAGAGATACTAAGGTTAAATTAAAAAACAATATACTTCCCAAAATAAATGCTGCCTATGCAGCAGGAGGACGCAATCACGAAGGTGCAAGATATGCAGCCGAGATAGTAAGTAACTTAACGGGAATCAATATTAACTATTATGTTCATATTAATATTTCCGCAATCAAAAAGATTACAGACATGCTTGGCGGAGTTTATTTTGACGTTCCTGTTGATATGAAGTATGATGACCCTTCTCAGAATCTTCATATTAATTTGAAAAAAGGTTATCAGTTGTTGGATGGTGACAAGGTTGAGCAATTACTTCGTTTCAGAAAACCAAACGGAGACCGATATACAAAAGAGTTAAAAGAGTTTTATGACGGCAGTGATATAAAGAGAACAGAAATGCAGATGAAGTTCATAAAAGAATTTATAAAACAGAAGCTAAAGGTACAAAATATTCCAAAGCTAAATCCCGTGCTTAATTATGCCTTTCAAAATGTTATAACCAATATGACTTTATCAGATGCACTAAAGATGACTTCTGGGCTCATAAGTATTTCTCCTGACAATTTTAATTCTTTCCGTCTTGACGGTGAAGACAAGGTTATAAATAAAGGATGGTACTACGTATACAACGGTAACATAATCAATATTGAGACAAAAGAATCTCTTCCGGCGGCTGATATAGTTAATGAATATTTTTATTCTGCCAACGGTATAGCAATTCCATCAGGCGAACTATATGTTCCTACTGAAAGTAACGATGACGAGGATGAAGTAAAAGCTCCTAGTACATCGAAAAAAACGCCTGCTATTAAGAAGCAAAATCCCTCAAATACTGATACCGACACCAAAGGAACGTCAAAGGGATAAAGTAAGGAGTGTAAAAAATGACTACTTTTATTCATAATATTCTAATGCCTTTAATAGATATTATCGAAGGTATGGGACCTTGGGGAATTGGTCTTTGGATGCTCTTTGAAAGCAGCTGTATTCCTCTTCCCAGTGAAATTATACTGCCTTTTGGAGGAATGATGGCTTCTCAAGGAAGCATTACTCTGTTGGAAGCAAATATTGCAGCAGCCATAGGAAGTCTTATTGGCTCCATGTTTGCCTACTTTGTTGGTTCTTATGGGGGTAGGCCTTTTATACTTAAATACGGAAAATACTTTTTTGTATCGGAAAAGAATTTTTATAAAGCGGAAGAGGTATTAAAAAAAAGAGGTATGCTGGCTGTGTGCTTAGGAAGACTTCTTCCCGTAATCAGAACATTTATTTCTTTACCTGCTGGAATCGCTAAAATAAATAAATTAAAGTTTGTTATTTTCTCAACAATCGGAATGCTTCCCTGGAATTTTACACTAATCTATCTGGGTTTTGTATTTGGAAAGGATTATGAGACTAAAATCAGGCCGTATTTTAAGGGTTTTGAAAATATAGTAATAGCACTGATTTTAATCTGCATCGTCCTATTTGTAATTTACAAGGTTATTTCCTCCCGTAGAGAAAGTAATAAATCTATGGGAAGCAAATAGTTATTGAGTTATTTATGTCTGGGTGCGCTTTTAACAAGAACTGCTGCTTTTGTAATAGCTGAAATGACATCTACCTCGAATTGGTTTCTTAAACTATTTACTTTTGAATACAGTTCGCCTTTTTCAGAGGCAATGTATTTCGGAGGAAGGCTGTTAAGCGCAAGGGCAGCTATATCCTTAACACACAATTCACATTTACACATGTTAATGTCGTCTAGGACTCCGTCCATTAGATTGAATACAACTTCCTCCATATAATTTTTTAACGTTACCATACTTTCATCCCCTTATACCCGACTTATATAATTACACACATTAATCATTTCGGTAATATTTTCAAAATCCCTCTATATTTTCTATAATTTTTAAAAGTTCGCTTCTTTGCTTTCTTTCAACCTGTATATCAGTCCAAATTTCAAAAGCTGAAACCCCTTGATTTATCAGCATACCAAATCCGTTTCTTATTTTGCAACCAGCTTTTTCTGCCTGTGTCATAAATTTTGTTTTCTTAGGGTCATATAGAACGTCATACACCATCTGAGTCCCATTAAAGTTGAAGTCAATATCAAAAGGAGTTGAGTCGAGATATGTACTCATACCAGCAGGTGTTGTATTTATAACAATCTGGTTATTTTCAAGTTCTTTATCAATTTTGTCTTTCTCCGGGGACATTGTACTTACAATGTTTCCGAAATTACTATTTACAAGCTTAGAGATACTTTTTGCGTTGGCCTCTGACCTGTTTACTATGGTGAGATGTTCAATGCCTTCCATTGCAAGCTTGACAGCAATAGCCCTTGAGGTTCCCCCTGCTCCCAGTAGCATTACCCTCTTACCTTTAAATGTAGTTTCAAAACCATCGCAAAAATCCCTGACAAAACCTTCAGCATCTGTATTAAAGCCTATGAGCCTTCCGTTTTGCTTTTTTACGGTATTAATTGCACCCATAAGCCTACCTTCTTCTGAAATTTCATCCAGGTATTTTATAACATCTTTTTTATATGGAACAGTTACGTTAAAACCTAAAAAGTTTATACTTTTTAATCCATCCATAACTTGTTCTAATTTTCCGGTTTCAACAAGTATAGGTAAATATACAGCATTTACTCCAAATTTTTTAAATAGTGTATTATGAATAAAAGGTGATTTTGTATGCTCAATTGGATTTCCAAGCACACCATACAATTGTGTTTTTCCATTAACAAGCTCAACCAAATTCATTGGTTTGCCCCACCCCCAATGTCATTTTAAACGACTTTTTTCTATTTGAAGCCTTTTCTTCTTCCATTCATTTCTTACTTCCAGTCTCGAAGTTTCTACATTACTAAAGCGCTTTAATACTCTTTTTTCAATATGCCTTTTTAATCTGACATATAGAATTTCCTTTTTATCAATGGGCTTTACAAGGACTGTAAGCATATTTACTTTATTTCCCCCATATATATCGGTAAATATCTGGTCACCAATAACTGCCACTTCTTCTGGCTCAAGCCCCATTTTTTCGGCTGCATTAAGAAAAGCTTTCCCTTTGGGTTTATATGCTCTGTGTATTGCCATTACCGACATCTCTTTGTTGAACCTTGTTACTCTTTTTAGTGAAGCGTTTGATAGTATACATACCTTAAACCCAGTTTTTTGCAGCTCAGCTACCCAAGTTATTGCATTCTCATCAGCATCCTTTGTATGCATAGGTACAAGAGTGTTGTCTATATCAAGTATAACTCCCTTGATACCTCTTTCTTTAAGTCTATTTATATCAATATGTCTTATACTATCATAATATAAGTCAGGATAATATTTTTCGATCATGTAAATTCCTCCATATCAACCTATGATAGCAAAACCTACTATGTTTTGCAAACCATTTCGTACTTCTTATTGTATTGTGTGCTATTCAAAATTCAAGAGTTTATTGTTAAGGCAAAGCTGCAAATCAAACTTTCTGCATCCCACTTTGAAAAACTTTATTTCGATTAAATCCTTATGGGTTTGAGTGTCCTGTTCTATTGAAATTACTATGCCTCTGCCAAATTTAACATGACTGACAAACTTTCCTTCTACTATATTGTCTATTATGTCCTTTTGCAAAAGTTGTACAACCTCATTTACAAAAATAGAAGGCATAACTTTTTCATTATTTATAGTATCAGGATAGATGAGAAAAAGTTTTTTTCTTGTCCTAGTCATTCCAACATAAAAAAGTCTTCTTTCCTCTTCAATTACGATTTTTTCAGAGTTTTCAAGAGCCTTATCCCCCGGAATTTCACTGTTTATAAGGTCTATCATAAATACGTTGTCATATTCAAGTCCCTTTGAAGAGTGCAGTGTACTCAGAGTTATTTCATTCTTTTCGCCGTCGTGTTTATATCCTCCATCCTGAAATATTTTCTCCAGCTCCTGTAACCGCATTAGGAATGAGGAAATAGTGGGACAATCAATTGATATTCCATGCAAAATACCATACAGTTTATTCAGATAGTCGAAGGACTGACCGGATATGGCACTGTAATCCTTAATACTATCCAGATATCGGAAGTTATTTTTTATATATTCTAATGCCGACCAAGGATTCTTCTTTGCCAATGAAGCAAATTCTCCCTTTAAATCCCTCATTGCCGTGAGCTGGAAAGGTTTCAGGTCATGACTATTAATTATTCTGTCAATTACATTTTCACCACTTCCTTCACCCTGTAAGACGCATTCCAACATGGTTTTTGATATGAATCTATTCATTCTGAAGCATATTTTTGCAAATGATTCGGTATCAGAACTATCAAGTGCAAATAATAAAAAAGCACATACCTCCTGTACAAGCCAGTGTTTAAAATAAAACAGCCTATTCTGCCTTATTCTAAAAGAAATTCCATTTCTTTGCAATTTTTCTGAAACAAGAATTGATGAGAGATTATTTCTATACAATATCCCTATGCTTTTTGACTTTTTTTCTTTTAGCAGCTCTTCTATCTTTTTTAGAAGGAAATCCTGCTGCTCACTCTCATTAACAACTCTGATAATCACCGGGTCGTCTGCCCTTTTATTTTTGGTTTTATGTGATTTCAAATATCTTTTATCATTTTTCATTATGAATTTACTTGTAAGGTCTACTATATTACTTGAAGACCTGTAGTTGTTTTCAAGCCTGAAAAGCCTGAGATTGTTAAATTCATGGCTAATATTCAGAATATACTGGGGTTCGGCTCCTCTGAATCGGTAAATTGACTGGTCATCATCAGCTACTATAAATATATTCCCATCCGGCCCTGCCAACTGCTTGAGAATGGCAAACTGTATATTGGATAAATCCTGGCCTTCATCAACTTGTATATATTTATATTGTTTTTTATATTCTTTTAAAACTTGCGGATATCTTGAAAGAATACTATAGGCATATGTAAGCATATCGTCAAAGTCAATCATGAGATTCTTTTTCTTGTATTCTTCGTATGTTTTATATACATTTTTGAATTTCTTTGAGCTAAAAAAGCTGTCATCAGCATTTTTTATCATTTTATTCTTTATATAGCTTATTTCGTTTATAAGATTATCCAGTTCATCATCGTTTATTTTGGTGCTGTTTATGCTAAAATATATGTCCTTTAAAAGGATTTTCTTATTAATATCTTCATCTATACCTTCAATACGCCTTAAACTCTGCCCTTTCATTATCTCATAGTCTCTGACCACTCTGTTACAGAAGCTATGAAGGGTGGCAAAGCGTACTTTTTCTCTTATCCTATTTCCGTATAATTTTTCAAAACGTCTTTCCATTTCCAACTGTGCAGCCTTATTAAAAGTAAGTGTCAAAATACTTTTGGGATTGACACCTGATTTAATTAAATTATAAACACGGTTTACAATTACAGTTGTTTTTCCACTACCGGGTCCGGCAATAAGTAATACAGGCCCATTAACAGTAAGTATAGCTTCTCTTTGTTCAGTACTTAAATTTTTAAATTCGTCTACAATTTCTATATCCTTTAATTTATTATATTCTCTATCTACTTCAGATTGTGTCATGTATTCACCTATTCAATATTTTTATCAATCCAGAACTGCTCCAGCTTTTTTCCAAGCTGCCCAGTATCATGTACACGTAAAGCATGTTCCCAATGTCTTGGAAATAACCGTCTATAGTTACCATTTGAAAATCTTTCGTCCAAAAGTATTACTAATCCAACATCATCTTCTGAGCGGATTACCCTTCCTGCAGCTTGCAGTACTTTGTTCATTCCAGGATACATATAAGCATTTTCAAATCCCATTCCATTTTTATTTTGATAATAATTCATGATAATATCCTGTTCGGGACTAACCTGAGGAAGTCCTACTCCTACTATTATTGCTCCTATAAGTCTATCTCCCTTCAAATCTATACCCTCGGAAAAAATTCCTCCCAAAACACTAAAAGAAACAAGGCACTTTCCAGTACCGGATTGAAACTTGTTTAAAAAGCTCTCTCTTTCTTCCTCTGTCATGGAAGTTTCCTGTATTATTGTATCAATTTCAGGATATTGCTCTGTAAACCTGGTATAAACCTCGTTCATGTATTTATATGAAGGAAAAAACACCAGATAATTTCCTGTCTTTTTGCTTATAGTAGACCATATTATGTCTACTATTTTATCATAGCTTTTATCACGATTTTTATATCTAGTAGAAATATTATCATTAACAATAAGACAGAGATTTTCTTTAGCAAAAGGTGATGCAAGATTTATGTTATAGTCCTCTTTGTCACCGCCCAATACATCCATAAAATAGTTAAGGGGTGTAAGGGTTGCAGAGAAAAATACAGCTGCTTTACCTCTTTTTACAGCTTCTGCAAGCAAAAAAGAGGGGTCAAGACAAAATAGCTTAACTCTGACATCATTTGACTTTGATTCTATAAATGTAACGTACCTTTCATCGTAAAAATCAGCCATTCTGGTAAAAGCTATTGAATTGAAATATGTCTCCAGAAGCTGGTCAAAACCGTCAATATTGCTATTTTGATTCTTTAGTATCCATTCCTCTGATTCTGATATAAAACTGTTTAACAATCTATACAGGTCCGTTAATTCTGCTTTACTAACAATAAAACCTTCCTCCTTACATTGTTTGCGTAGAGCTACCATATATGAATTTATCTTGTTTAATATTCTTGCAACTTTAGGAACTTTTGACTTCATTAGCTTTTTTGCTTCTAGATATCCCGATTTATGTATTTGAGCGGAAAACATTTCTCTTGCTCTGTCCACTAAGTTATGGGCTTCATCAACCAAAAAAGCATAATCTCCTGTATTGTTAAGAAAAAATCTTTTCAAATATACCCTTGGGTCAAAAGCATAATTATAGTCACAAATAATGCAATCTGCCCATAATGAAAGGTCAAGGCTAAATTCAAAGGGACATACCATATGCTTGCGTGAATACTCTTCTATAACATCCCTGGACAGATTTTCAGAATTTTTAAGCACATCTTCCATGGCATTGTTAACTCTGTTGTAATGGCCTTTTGCATATTCGCAGAAATCAGGATTACAGCTTCCTTCTTTGTTGAAACATATTTTATCCTTTGCTGTAAGAGTTATGGTTCTGAATACCAAACCGCACTCTCTCATTTTCCAAAATGCCTCTTCAGCCACCTGTCTAGTAATAGTTTTCGCAGTAAGGTAAAATATTTTTGAAATGTGTTGTTCCCCTAAGGCTTTTACTGCTGGAAACAACGTTGATATGGTTTTTCCAATACCTGTGGGAGCCTGAGCAAATAGTTTTTTGCCTTGCATTATGGTTTTATATACTGCAACCGCAAGCTCCCTCTGTCCCTTTCTGTAGTCTTTAAAGGGAAATTCAAGAATTTTTATAGAAGTATCTCTTCTTTTATTCCATGAATCTGATATATTGGCCCAAACCACATATTTGTCCAACAATTCTTCAATAAATGTAGCTAGTTCTTGAATTAGAAACTTTTTCCTGATTCTTTTTATTTCTTCAGTTTCTATATGAAAATACGTTAATTGAACATATATACTGTCAAGTTCATTCTGAATGGCATAAATAAAAGCATAGCACTTTGCTTGTGCCCAATGCAGAAGACTAAAATCTTCATCTATGAATTCAAGGGGACGTGTTGTGGATTTTATTTCATCTATTACAACTCCGTCAGGTTCAGATATTATACCATCAGCACGACCCTCAAGTCTGAATATAAAGTGGTCTGTGTCAAAATTATGGACAAGGGAAACCTCTTTGTTGTAGGAATCTCCACCCTGTTTTTGAATTTTCTGGTGTACTTTTGTACCTTCCAACATTCTGCTAGAGGAAACAAGTCTATTATCAATATCACCAGACCTCAACACCAGCTCAACAAGGTTTCTTATTGAAATTTTTATCTCGGGTTTGCCCATATTCTTATATATTAGCCTCCATCAGCAAATAATACTAATTAATAATTAGTAATCAATAAAATAGCTGACAGGTAAACCAATCAGCTTCTTCAAAGAACGTTAGTTCTAATTATATCAATAAATCTATTCTTTTACAATGTGGCAACTCCTAAACCTCCTTATTATTAAAATAAATTATGAATAACATATTAATGTAATGGTAATTTTAATAGTAAATCTATTTTGGAGGCACATATGTCTGAAAACAGTTTAGTATGCCCTGTTTGTAACAACAGCAACTTTTTAATAAAATACGAAGCTACTTATGTCTACTCATATATAATTGATTCCGATGCTCCCGGCCTTAGAAACAAAGATGAATTTCTTCCATTTATGTTTGATAACCGAGAGCAGAAAGACACAAAACAATTTGTTGAATGTAGTACCTGCGGTTCAAAGTTCAGATGCTATTTTAATCAATGGGATAATAAAATAGGACTGAAAGCTTTACAAGAAGCAATCAGCCAACATCAACCCCATATGGATTGCTGCAAAACATAAAGTTTTTTGATTTTAATACCTGTACTCCCGTATATAATTGAATCAATGATTGCTTCCAAGCTTCCATTGATACAATTTATACTTACGTAGGGCTAGAAAAGATAAAAATTAAGTTTTGTGCCACTCCCTGTTTTAATTGTTTATCCAGAAGAAAAGGTGTAACTCCGATAATCTCAGAATTACACCTTTTCTCCATCATTTTTGTCTCTTTTTTCCACCTTAAACAGGCAATTTTGGTATTGAGCCCAGCAAATACTTCTTGATTAATGCAAAGTCAATGGCATCAACACTGTTATCGCCATTTACATCAGCAAGCTTCATTCCATCAGGTGACGGGAATGTGCTAATTTGTTTTACAAGATACTGTTTGTAAAGTGCAAAGTCGATGGCATCAACAACCTTGTCACCGTTAACATCACCGTAGATGCCGGGATTTACATCTCCTCCCCCAACAAATGTAGTTATAGAATTTGCCGCCAAAGTTGCTGTAAAGCTTCCGCCGTTTACAGTTATCTTTGCACCTTCAGCCAAATCCTGAGTTGAAGAAGTTGTATATGGAGTAACAGAGTCAGGAGTGAATCCTTTCAAGTTGTATGTAATAGATTGACTTGTATAACCGTCATTCATAGCAACTATTGCAAATTTTCCGGTAGCAGGATCTTTATATGCTGTAACATATACATTTGATACAGGATTTGAAGTAGCAGAAAATCTCTGCCATCCCGGTCTTATAAATCTTGAATATTGACCGATTGTATAAAGTCTTTTTGCAACTTTATAAGTTTTTGAATTCATATCCATTTGTATGAGGCCTTCTCCGTTATAGGTTTTATAGCAGGCACCCCACCAGTAATTCCAAGCATTTCCCTGAGTTATTGTCATAAAATCAAAAATTTGCTTTGACCACTTCAATCCGTCAGTAATTGTGGTATCATTTCCATTCATATCTGATATTTCTGTCTGCCATATTCCTTTTCCTTTTGACTTTGTGACTGGAAAAGTTGTGTATGATGATCCATAATTGTGACAACCTACAATATCTGTTCTTGTTACTGCCGTAGCATCATTTAAACAGTCTATTGCATATGATTCAGTACAGGTCATTGGTTCACCCATAATAACCTTTGCAGTAATACCTTCTTTATCAAATGTTGGTACCAGGTAATCCTTCATAAATGTCTTGAATTGAGCTGATGTCCATGTACATGAAGAATAGTCTGTCTCCAGATTAGGCTCATTTGAAATTCCAATATGAGTAATATCAATTCCGAATTTTGATTTATAGTTTTTTATATGCTCTGCTAAATAGGTTGCATATGCTTGATATTTATCTGTTCTGAGATATCCTCTTGAAGTAGAGCCATTTGATTTCATCCAAGCAGGGGGACTCCATACAGTATACAGTATTTTGTCGATACCGTAAGCAGATTGTATTTCTCTTATCATTGGTATCTGGTCATCATTTGATTCATTCCAGTCCCATTTTGATTCTGAAGGCTGCATTGTTTTATTTGGTCCATCAGTTGCATTACCCCATGTCCCTCCATCTCCAAGTATAGAACGAAAAATCGAAAATCCTGCACCTTTTGATGTTGAAAATAGTAAATCATAGATTTCTTTTTTCTTGGTATCTCCTAAAAGAGCAATATTATTTGATTGATGAAAAGCTTCTGAAACGCCAAAACCGTCAATTGTTTGATAATTGGTATCCCAATCCACAGTAACTGTTGATGCTGCATATAGATTTAATGGTAATGCCATAGTCAATAAAAGCATCAAAACCATAGTTACACTTAATATGCTAATTATTTTTCTCATATAAAATCCTCCTATTCTCTGTCTATCATTAATTTGCATTCTTTCTCTTTTGCTTTTATAAATTGCTCTAAATAATTGAGCAAACTTCTTCTTTTGTAAAAAACAGAAAGTTCACCTCCCCAATATAAAATTTAGGCAAAAAAGGATATCTAAATCCTTTAACCTAATCATTTGAACGACTTTTATTGAATAATTTGATTAACTGACGAATTTTTATAGGGAATATAAAAAGAGAGAATCTCTTATTATTTATAGAAGAGCAAAGAGAAAATACAACAAATGTAATTCATATATGTTGCTAATGTATAACTAAGCAAAATATCCAATTGTCAATATTCAAATTATCCATATAAATACATTGTATCACATTATACCCATAATAATCAAAATTTTGAAAGCATAATAAAAAAATGCTTCCTTATAAGTTACATCCACTGTAAACAGATAAGGAAGCAGATTTAAATATTACTAGGATTATTTAAAGTACTATTACGCTGGTATGTCCGATAACTAAATAACCATCTACGTAGCAACGGAACTCCATAGGAGTATTTAATGAGAAAGTCCACTTAAAATCGGCTCTGTCAAATTTAAACTGCCCTAATTTTGCTTGCATATAATAACACTTGTTATCTGAAAGAGCTTTTACTCCATTGAGCGTAGCAGTATCAAGGTCAAATTCCTTATTACATCCCAACCCCGGTACAATAACGCTAACGTTAAGTATGCCTTTGTCGAAAACAACAATACAAGGAGTTACGATTACAACTGCCGGTAGATAAACTTCAAAACGTTTCTCAACTGTAGTGATATTACCATCTGCATCTTTGATTGTTACTGTAACTGTGTATTTTCCGGGTTTATCCAACTTAATGCAGGAGTTGTTCTTTACAACTTTTCCAGTAGTATCATTAGGTCCATATACTACCATTTTTTCACTAACTATATTATATCCATTTTTTTCTATACTGTAAGACAATTTCAAATTAGTACAAACACTATATACATCGCATAAATTCAACTTAATTGCAGGCTCTGATTTCTTTATCTTTACCTCTGCTGTTTTTACTTCTTCTTTGTTGCCTGCAACGTCTACTGAATAATAGCTTATTTTGTGAATTCCATCACCTTTTACTGTGAAGGTAGTTCCCTCAACAAATTTTGATTCATCTATTGAGTAATATGTTTTTGCAACTCCGCTCTGGTCATCTGTTGCAGTAAGAGTAACTGTCACATCTGCCTTTGACCAATCTGCGGGAACTTTTGCTGTGGTAACAGGTGCGGTAGTGTCTATCTTCACTTCCGTTGTTTTTACTTCTTCTTTGTTGCCTGCAACGTCTACTGAATAATAGCTTATTTTGTGAATTCCATCACCTTTTACTGTGAAGGTGGTTCCCTCAACAAATTTTGATTCATCTATTGAGTAATATGTTTTTGCAACTCCGCTCTGTTCGTCTGTTGCAGTTAGTGTAACTGTAACATCTGCCTTTGACCAATCTGCGGGAACTTTTGCTGTGGTAATAGGTGCGATAGCGTCTATCTTCACTTCTGCTGTTTTTACTTCTTCTTTGTTGCCTGCAACATCTACTGAATAATAGCTTATTTTGTGAATTCCATCACCTTTTACTGTGAAGGTGGTTCCCTCAACAAATTTTGATTCATCTATTGAGTAATATGTTTTTACAACTCCGCTCTGTTCGTCTGCTGCAGTTAGTGTAACTGTAACATCTGCCTTTGACCAATCTGCGGGAACTTTTGCTGTGGTAACAGGTGCGGTAGTGTCTATCTTCACTTCTGCTGTTTTTACTTCTTCTTTGTTGCCAACCTTGTCTACAGAATAGAATGAAATTTTATTAACCCCTGCTTTGTCAACAGTAACAATATTTCCTTCAATATAATCACTACTATTTAAGGAATAATAGGTTTTTGCAACACCAGTCATATTATCTGTTGCAGATAAAGTTACATCAACAGGACTCTTGTTTACCCAGTTGTCTGGAGCATCAGAAGTTGTCACAGGTGCTTTTGTATCAACAACAAATACCGCTGTCACAATGTTAGAAGGTTCTGATTCTCCAAAGGAATTACTGTATGCGGTAACATAGAACTGATGGTCTTTGTACGAAAGATTGTTAACCTGATAAGAAAGATTATTCAGGTTCTTTACAAGTAATACAGGAGTTCCGTCTACCAACTCATAAACATTGTAGCCGTTTGCATATGTAACAAAACTCCAAGATACTAAAGCAGTTGTCCCATCAAGTACCTTTACTGTTGCAGTAGGAGCCTGCATATCGGGGAAAACGATAGTTTCCGTTATTCTATTAGAAGGTTTTGATTCTCCAAAACGTGTGTTATATGCAGTAACTTCATAAGTATGAACAGCCTCTGATAAATTGTATATCTTATAGCTAAGTGCAGTACCTTCGTAAAGCAACTGTCTATCGCCATCTATAATCTCATACACGCGATACTCGTTTGCCCAATTCGCCGCTTTCCACGATAAAGTTATATTGTTAACATCGTAAATGTTATATGTAACAACCGGTGGTTCAACTATAGGCCAAATTAACTGAAAGTCAACAGTACACCCTTCCGGTGATTCACCAAACCTTGTACTATACGAGTTAACTTGATAACTATAATCTCCTGATGGCATATTTGCAAATGTTACGGTAGTAACATTCCCGGTTAGTGTCTTTACCAAAGATTTCTGCCCGTCAACTATTTGATATACGTTATATCCTGTTGCATAACTTACAGAATTCCATTTCAAGACTATATCATTTCCATTTGTTATACTTTGAGTGAAATTACTGGGTGCCGCCATAATCGGAAGAACTAATGAGAAGTTAACTTCAGAAGCCTCAGAAGATTCTCCGAAAACCCTTGATACAGAAGTAACTAAATAGTTATACTCTCCTGCAAGCATATTTGTAAATGTTACAGTGGTATTTGTAACATTCTTGATTAATTTTTTCTCTCCATCTATAACCTGATAAATGTTGTAACTGTTTGCAGCCTCTGCTGCCGACCACTTTAATGTAATATCATTTCCGTTTACGAAAGTATACTCCAAATTATCAGGAGGTAACATTTGGCGACTTATATTTAGCGATACCTGACTTCCTTCAAGGGATTCGCCAAAACGACTGCTTACAGAATGTACCACAAAGGTGTGGTCACCTGGCAGAACATTGGATAAAGTAGCAGTATTTGAATAAACCGTTGATTTAAGAACTTTTTGCTCGTTTGTTAGTTCGTATACTTTATAACTGTTTGCGTAAGTAACTGCATCCCATGATAATACCACATTGTTTGCATTTTGAATCTTGTACGTCAAATTACCTGGTGCTGTCATTGTCGGGAAAACAACAGAAAAATTTATTTCTGCACCACTTGAGGATTCTCCAAATACCGTAGACTTTGAAGTTACTATATATTGATAATCCCCGGCAGGCATGTTTGTTAAATTTACTGATGTAGTTGTAACGGATTTTACTAATTCTTTTTCTCCGTTTACCACTTGATATATATTATATCCCGTTGCATACTGTGATGCAGTCCATTTCAAAGTAACATCATTTCCGTTAGAAATAGTATATACCAAGTCGGTGGGAGCCAACATCTCCTGCTTTATAGTCAGGGATACACTGCTTCCTTCCACAGATTCTCCAAATCGACTGCTTACTGATCGAACAACGTATGTATGATCACCTGCTGTTACATTTGAAATTCTTGCAGTGGAAGTATTAACGGTAGTTAAAAGTACTTCTTTCTCTCCAACCAATTCATATACTTTATAATTATTGGCATAGTTAACAGCTGACCATGTAAGTACAACATTGTTTACATTCTGAATAGCATATGTGAGATCAGTAGGAGCATTCATAACCGGGAAAATTAATGAAAATTTAATCTCTGCTCCCTTTGATGACTCTCCGAATACGCTGGATACTGATGTAACAACAAATTCATAATCTCCAGCAGGTGAATTCGTAAACGCAACAGAAGTAGTTGTAACATTCTTTTTTAATACTTTTTCTCCGTCAATAACCTGATATACGTTGTAGCTAGTAGCATAATCTGCTGCTGTCCATTTCAATGTAATATCATTTCCATTTGAAATAGTATATACCAAGTCGGTGGGAGGCAACATCTCCTGCTTTATAGTCAGGGATACACTGCTTCCTTCCACAGATTCTCCAAATCGACTGCTTACTGAGTGAACCTCATATGTATGGTCTCCTGCAGATACGTTTGAAATTGTTGCAGTTAAAGCAGTAACTGTTGATTTTAGAGTTTTTTGATTGTCAGTTACTTCATAGATTCTATAGCTGTTGGCATTCTCAGATGCACTCCATGAAAGTACAACACTATTAGCATTCTGGATCTTGTAAGTCAAATTCTCTGGCGCTTTCATGGTAGGAAAAACTATTGAAAAAGTAACTTCAGAGCCATCTTGAGATTCTCCATAAAGCGTGGATACCGAAGTAACTATATAATGGTACTCTCCTTCGGGCATATTTGTGAAAGTTACTGATTTTGTGCTTACAGTTTTTACCAACTTCTTTTCTCCGTTAACTACCTGATAAATCTGATAGCTGTTTGCATTTGCAGCTGCCGACCAAGTTAATGTTATATCATTATAATTATTAAGGCTGTACTGTAAATCTGCAGGTGGAAGCATTGTCTGTCCTTCTATTGTAACAGTGAGAGAGCTTCCTTCATTTGACTCCCCATAAGTACTGGAATAAGAATGAATTTCATAGGTATAATCACCGGCAAGCATATTAGAAAAAGTAACAGTTGTTCTGGTTACTGTGCTTATTAGAGTTTTTTGCCCATCTATTACCTGATATATTCTGTAGTTTGTTGCATTAGGCACACTTGCCCAACTTAAAACTATATCTTTACCATTATTTACAGTATAAGTAAAGTTATCAGGAGGCGGCATTAAAACATCTCCCAAAGTTACCGTTACGCTGCTTCCTTCCGCAGACTCACCAAAGCGTGAACTTACCGAGTGAACAACATATGTATGAGTGCCTGCAGATACATTTGCAAGTGTTATTGTTGTTGTACTAGCCGTTGCTTTCAATACTTCCTGTCCATCAATAAGTTCATAAACATTATAGCTGTTAGCATAGGTTGCTGATTTCCATGTAAGTATAACATCAGTACCATTTTGAATCTTTGAAGCTAAATTACCCGGCGCTGCTATGACAGGAAAAACAACATTAACTTCTAAAGAAGTCGAAAGAGAGGATTCACCATATAAAGAATTTACTGCTGTAACAGCATAGGTATAACTTCCTTCGGGTACGTTGGTTAAAGTGTATCTATTACTTGCTGAAGATGCAATCAGAGTTTTTTCACCATCAGCAGAAATTTTGTAAATGTTATATGACTGTGCATATTGCGCGGCTGACCAATTCAAGGTAACGTCGTTGATATTCTGAAAAGTATTGGTAAGTGTGTCTGGTGCTTGCATTTCTGGATAAACAACATCAACAGAAACAGGTGCGCATGGCCCTGATTCACCCTCTTCACTAAGTGTAGATACTACATAAGTATAAGTGCCTTCCGGAAGATCATTAAAAGTGAAGTACGTAGATGTAGTCGTTCCAAGCAGTTTAAGCTGTCCCTCACTTATTCCGTATATATTGTAGCCATTTGCTCCATATACGGGATTCCATGTTACTTTTACATCATCAGGGGATGTAAGCTGAACCGTCAGATTGCTTGGTGGTAAAATGTTGCTATTAGACGCTGCTAAAATACCTGTTGGTAAAAGCATCAAATTGAGACAACATATCACTAAAAGCAAACTGAGGAATTTTAAAAATGCTCCTTTTTTCATCATTTGACCCTACCTTTCTTTTTAAAAATATTCACTTTCCCCCTTAGCTTTATAGATATAAATTGATATTTTTCTTCATATCTATACCCAAATTTTACTATATTTTACTTGTGCAAACAATGTTTACAGATATATTTCTGAGTGTATTCCTTACAGTATATTAAGATGACATCCTAAAATAATGATGTAAAAGTAAGATAAACAGTTAATAAATTCAACTTTAAACTAAAAATATTCCATTATTCATAATAAAAGTAAGTTGTATAATAAATGCATATATGGAATAATATAGAGTTTTTTTGATAAGACCTATAATTTTAATCTAAGGAGGAATAGTGGAAATATGAAAAAAAGAGTCATATTTATAATTGGATTAATTCTATTACTGGTAATCCAAGGGCAAGTATATGCTGCACCATTCATTAACTACTTTACAGAAACACCTATTATAGATTCTTTGTCATCTACTTGTTGGGGTGCCGCTGATGTAGGCCCCCGGGATCAGTCTAACGGTTTGGAAGACAGAACAATGTCAAAGTATTGTTATTGGGATGGAGGAATTATAAAAGGCGAGGATGGCAGATACCATATGTTTGCAAGTCGATGGGATCAGAGTGCTGGCCATAACGGATGGTTCGGCTCGGCAGCTATTCATGCAACAAGTACTAACCTTTATGGCCCATATACAGATCAAGGTTTATGCTGGCCTAATGACCAGGGCGGTAAAGGCCATAACGTGGTTCCCCTTCAACTTAAAGATGGGCGGTATGCTATTGTTGTTAGTGAAACAAGGCGTCCGGCAGATATTTTTGTTTCCAATTCTCTTGATGGACCTTGGTCAAAGCTGGGCAGTATGACAATTGCTTCAAATGAATACTCATCCCTTTTCACTGCGTCAAATGTTTATATTATGCTGCGCCCAGATGGACGTTATGAGGCCATTGGGAGAGATGCAGTAATTGGTATATCTGATAATATTCTTGGCCCTTATACTATTCAGGGAACTAATATATATGCCAAGACTCCGGGGTGTCCTACAGTGAATATGGAAGACCCGGTTATCTGGTACAGTGGGGGTCAGTATCATATTGTTGTAAACAAGTGGGACACGAGAAAAGCATATCACCTTACTTCAAAAGATGGTATCAGCAACTGGAAGCTTCAATCTGGATATGCATATGATCCCACATCTAATTTTATTCGATATACAAATGGTACCGTTAATCATTGGAATAAATTGGAACGTCCTAATGTATATATAGAGGATGGTCATGTTGTCGCAATGACACTTGCAGCAATTGATGTTGCAAAAGACAAGGAACTTGGCAATGATAGGCATGGCAGTAAGGTTATCGTTGTTCCCTTTGATGGTGCTAGCTTGGATCAAGCTGATACTCAACCTATATCAGCCTTTACACAGATAGAAGCAGAGAATTTTAGTGACCAATCTGGAATTCAGGCTGAAGCCTGTAGCGAAGGCGGTGAGGACATAGGGTATATTGAAAATGGAGACTATGTCGTATACAACAATGTGGATTTTGGTACCGATGCAGCAGGTTTTCAAGCTAGAGTGGCTAGTAGCACCAATGGTGGTAATATAGAAATTAGACTTGACAGTATCACAGGTACTCTTATAGGAACTTGTCCAGTCACTTCAACTGGGGATTGGCAGACTTGGACTGATGCAAAGTGCAGTATCAGCGGAGTAACCGGAAAACATGATTTATATCTGAAATTTACAGGTGGAAGTGGCTACTTATTCAACCTTAACTGGTTCAAATTTACTAAAAAAGATGCAGCACCTGTTCTTTCAGGAGATATGAATGGAGATAACAGCGTTGATGCAACAGACTATGCGCTGATGAAAATGTACCTGCTTGGGACAATTACTGAATTACCAGTACAAAATGCTCTTGCAGTAGGAGACCTCAATAGCGACAGTGTAATCGATGCAATTGATTTTGCCATTTTCAAAAAATATCTGCTAGGTGATATTGCAAGCTTGCCTTATTCTCCCCAATAGTTAAATATCTAATGTGTCGTCCTTCTTTTGATTGAGTGATAGGCGAAACCTACTCTATTATATCAAAAGAAGGACTTTTTATATTTACGCTTTCTTACTCTAAAGGTTTGTATTGTTCAATTTGAGCATCACCAAAAGTTCCCATCTCACGATAGGCTGCAACAGCAGCATCTAAAACATGGAATGCCAATGCGGCTCCGGAACCCTCTCCTAAACGCATATCTAACATAAGCATAGGCCTCATGTCAAGTACTTCCATTATTTTCTTGTTTCCCGGTTCAGCAGAACTATGTGAAGGAAAAATATAATTTCTGCACTCTGGCTTTATTTTTATAGCAGCCAAAGCAGCTGCAGCCGTTATAAATCCGTCTATCATAATAGGAAGCCTGTAAGCAGCTGCCCCAATAAAACAACCAGTAAGCGCTGCAATGTCAAAGCCCCCCACCTTTGCCAGCACATCTACAGGATCAGAGGGATTTGGCTTATTTAAATCAATTGCCTTCTTAATAACTTTTATTTTATTGATAAGACCTTCCTGAGTCAGCCCGGCGCCCCGACCCACCATTTCATCTATTTCATACCCAGTAAGTACAGATGCTACCGCACTGCTTGTAGTTGTATTTCCTACCCCCATTTCGCCTGTACCAAGAAGATTTACTCCTTGCTCTTTCAGTATTCCTACTATTTCAATTCCAACCTCAATGGCTTTTATAGCCTCGTCTCTTGTCATTGCAGGGCCTTTAGCAATATTCCATGTACCTTTTCTTATTTTCCTGTTAATTATTCCTGGACAGTCAATATCATCATCAACGCCAACATCTACAACAACTGTATCGGCTCCAGAATGTCTTGAAAGCACATTTACTCCGGTAAAACCTTTCATAAAATTTTGTGTTACACTGGAAGTAACGCTTTTAGGGCATGAACTCACCCCTTCTTCAACTACCCCATTATCTGCACACATAATTATAATTTTTTTATTTTTTACACAAGGAATTAATTCTCCGGTTATTCCAGCAAGCTGTTTTACAATTTCCTCCAGACGCCCCAAACTTCCCAAGGGTTTCGTCAGACTGTCCAGTCTTTTTTGTGCCTTCTGAATTATTTCAATATCAAGCCCTCCAATAACATTCAATACTTCTATAAAAGTCATAATCTATCCCTCACAAATTATGTATTATTAATTAACGAAATACCAGTAAATATGATATCATTAAAAATATGGTCTGATTTAATTCGCAGACAGCACCAAGAACATCTCCCGTGGCGCCTCCTATTTTTCTGCCCAGCAATTTAACCAGTATCGTGGCTGATAAAAACATGCAAATACAGATAAAAATACCATTAAATCCTCTAAAAGAAAAAAACGTTATAATACTGATTATCACTGCAATTATCATTTCTTTTATTCCACAATAATCAATAAAGGATTTTCCCAACCCCGGTCCGCTTCTTGCATACTCTGAAAGAGCTGCCCCTGTAACAGAGCCTATTCTTCCTGCCACAGGCATAAGTAACAAAGTAAAATACATATGAGCTGAAATCATAAAATACACGAGAACCACATTCAGTCCTAAAATACAGAAAGTTACCAATACTGCATATGTTCCTACTCTACTGTCTCTCATGATTTCCAATATTCTTTCTTTAGGTCTGTTGGAGAAAATACCGTCAAAAGTGTCACCTAAACCATCCAGATGAATTCCACCTGTTAACAGTATGTATGTAATAACTATAAGTACGGCAGATATAGCAGGAGCAAAAAACATATTCAAAACATAACCCGCACCAGCTATCACCACTCCTATCATCAACCCAATCAGCGGTGCTAATGCCAGTCCCTTGCCAAAATCCTCTTCGTCTGCGTCCAAATTCACAGAAATAGGAATGGTAGTCATAAACTGAAGCAAAAGTAAAAAACGTTTTAAAAATATCATTTTTATTCTTCTTTCATGTATTATTTAATTTTCACAGGAATTCCTGAAACACACAAATAAACGGCTTTAGCAGCGGACACGAGTTTTTGATTTACTCTTCCCTGAATATCACGAAAGAGCCTTGCACTCTTATTATCAGGAACTATGCCCATTCCGATTTCATTTGTAACCAAAATGAATGGAATTCCTGAGCGCCTTGCGACGGCTAAAAGTCTTTCTATTTGAATATTTACAGCCTCTTCCACTGCAATTATATCCTCTTGATACATTTTATCAAAATCAGGACATACTTCAAACATTATATTTGTAATCATTACTGTGATACAATCCAGAAGAACTGCTTTTTTATTTCGACACTTTTCTTCAAGGAATATATCCAAGTCTTTATATGCCTCAACAGTTTCCCAATATGCAGGCCGTTGCTCTCTATGCTTTTTAATTCTTAGTTTCATTTCATCGTCAAAAGCTATTGCTGTTGCTACGTATATAATATCATCACCATATTCCTTAGCTAAATTTTCTGCAAATGTACTTTTTCCACTTCTTGCGCCCCCTGTTATTAACATAATATTTCCTGAAACTTCTGTTTCCATGTTTTATCCTCCCAATGAATTTCCAATCTTTCCAAACACATACCTAAAATTATAAACTATTTATTGCCATTACTGTCAAGTAACTTATTAAGTAGTCTCTCATATGCTCATCACGTTTATTTTTTTTAGTTGTAACACATATTATATGTAAACGAATATTGAAAGGAAAATGACATGGGACTAAAAAAATGTATAATATCAATGTTTATATTTTTATTCCTTTTTCAGACAAGCACTTCCGCTTATGAAAGCTTAAGCTACCTATACGCAGGAAACACAACAACCTATATAAATAATGTTAACCGTACCGGGACAAACCTAACAACAGTTTCTCCCGATTATTTTGAAATAAACAGTAACGGAACTTTAAAAAACACTATAAAAGTAGACCCACTTTTTGTAGAAAGCATGCACGCAAAGGGAATAAAAGTCGTACCCTATCTAAGCAACAACTGGGACAGAACCCTTGGCAGAGCCGCATTGGCAAATCAAAACTCATTTGTCGCCAGTCTAAGTGCCGAAATTGTACGACTTGGATGTGACGGTGTAAATATAGATATTCAAAATCTTACAGAATCAGACCGTAACGCATATACTGCATTTATAAAACTTTTACGTTCTTATCTTCCGAAATCAAAATTATTAACGATATGTGTAGCTGCTAATCCTTGGGGTTCTACTATTGGTTGGCAGGGTTCCTATGATTATGCCACATTAGGAGCCGTTTGCGATCAAATATTTATAATGGCTTATGATGAGCATTACACCGGAAGTGCACCGGGAGCGGTAGCCAGCTTTTCTTTTGTAGAAAAAAGTGTAAACTACACACTGAAATATGTTCCTTCAACAAAAATAGTTTTAGGAATACCATTTTATGGAAGATTTTGGAAGCAAGGTTCAACAAGTGGCGGGTACGGAATTACTGTTTCAGACGTCGAACGTCTGGTATCAATCTGTAAATCCAAAACCTGGTATGACAGTACTTCCCAATGTGCTCGTGCAACCGTAACAGTAACTTCATCAGATAACGCAGTTATCTGGGGAAGCAGCAAACTTTCAGCAGGTACTTACGATATTTGGTATGAAGATGAAACTTCTTTAGAAAAAAAACTGTCACTTGTCTCAAAATACAATCTGTTGGGCGCTGGAAGTTGGGCATTAGGTCAGGAACCGCAGCGTTTCTGGAATAATTACAGTCAGTGGCTTATGGGTAAACCATTTATTGATATTTCAAATCACTGGGCTCAAAGCTACATTATAGATTTATTTCAAAAAGGCATTGTCAGCGGTATGCCAGACAAGCGTTTTGTTCCTGACGACAGTCTTACCAGAGCTCAAGCTGCAGCATTACTTGTAAAAGCACTTAATCTGGAAAACGAATCTGCAACTGCTTCCTTTTCCGACACTAAAACTCACTGGGCATCAAAGCAAATTGCCATAGTAAAGGAAAAAGGCATATTCAGCGGATATTCAGAAAACATGTTTTACCCTGAAAGAAAAATTACCAGAGAGGAATTTGCTGTAGTATGTGACAAGATACTATTCTCTCCCGATACTGTAGATTTCTCTCAAAGAATTTTTAGTGACGTAAGTCCTGAAAGTAACTCATGGTCAAATAAATCAATCATTGTTCTTTCTATGAATAATATTCTTTCAGGTTATCCGGATGGCACCTTCAGACCTAAAAAAACTATTACCAGAGCTGAAGCTGTCAGAGTAATATCCGCATTATTGGAATATCCGGGTGGATTTACAATATCACCAAGTAAAATTCAAAATCCAGAAACTGTACCAGCGAGATAAGATTTGAGCAAAAACAGCAGAGAGTTCCAAAGAAAGGAATTCTCTGCTGTTTTTTGCTAAGAATAATTATTGGTTAGTAGTCTGTGTAATAGTTGATGCGCCGGAGCTTACATCAAAGAAATATGAACCGCTTCCTTTGTATGAAAGAACCTTTATCTTGTATGTTCCTGCAGTAGTTGGAGTATAGCTTATTGTTTCTTGTCTTTTTGATGTTTCTGAAGCTGCAACTTCTGTTCCGCTAGGATTGTAGAGATATAAGTCAAAATCCTGAGAAGATGTCCAATTAGGGTGAATCAATGTTATAGCTATAGGATATGTAGTGTTAGGTATAGTGATTGTATATTCATCGTAGCTTTTGCTGTTTGCTAAAGAATCAGCTTTATAAATATGGTTTGGTACGGCAGGGCCGGTACCTGTGAAATTACCTGCTTGCTTTACGGCTGCATAACTATCCAGTCTGCCAAAGCCGTAATCCAAGTCTTGTCCTGCAGGACCCCAGTCCTGAGCAGTACTTGTAATTATATTTACAGCCTGCGAAGCTGTAAGGCTAGGATTTGCGTCAAAAATCAATGCAGCTGTTCCTGCTACAAAAGGTGTTGCCATACTTGTTCCGCTGTATGCTACGTATTTATTGGTTGAATTAGCCTTTGCAGCTGTTATTTGATAGCCTGGAGCAGCTATATCAGGCTTAACTCTGCCGTCAGCTGTCAGACCTCTGCTTGAAAAGTTCGCCAAAAAGAAACCCTTTTCTCCCAAATCTCCAAAGGCGCCTACTGTCAAAGCTTTTGATGCTGCTCCAGGAGAACCAATAGTTGCCTTCCCTGGTCCTGAATTACCTGCTGCAACTACAGGTACTATTCCTGCATTGAAAGCCTTATTAATTGCTACAGAAGTTGAATCAGTTCCATCTGAACTTTCATCAGTACCAAGACTTAGACTTATAATTTTGATATTGTATTTATCTTTGTTTGTTACAGCCCAGTCTATTGCAGCTGTAACATTACTCATACTACCGCTGCCGGATGCATTCAGAACTTTCAAACCAATCAGCGCAGCACCCGGTGCAACCCCCTTATAGCTTGAGTTACCCTCTCCTGTGCCTGCAATAATGCTTGCGCAATGGGAGCCATGCCCGTTATCATCATAAGGAGTTGTTTTATTATTAACATAATCTTTCCATGCTATTACCTTACCGCCGTCAAGATCCACATGGCTTGCATCAATTCCTGTGTCAATAACTGCAACTACAACGTCTTTGGTACTATATGTTGTTGGTGCGTTATCACCATCGCCATTTACATTAAAATCTGTCCTGGCCTGAGTTGCCCCAAAGGAGCTTGTTGCAGTGTTCAAAGTAGCATGAACCGGTGCATCATACTCAACCTGCTGAATCAAATCAGATTTTTCAAGTTGACTTATTTGCTTTTTTGTTAAATTTAAAGCGACTCCGGGGATATTATCGAATTTATGCTTTAGTTTGGGATTACCCAAAAGCTTTTCAATTGATGAAAATTCATCTTGAGAGAGCTTCTTATTAAATAATACTGTAACAGGTATTTCAGCGCTGTCAGATGCTTCGTCAACTTTTTCTTTAAGATTTACAAACAATTTACTGTTGGGACTTTTGGTAAGTTTTAATTTCGGAATTTCAGATTTTTCTACTTCGCTTAAAGGCTTAGCAAAAGTAAGTGTCTGTGTACCTACGATTGTAAACACCAATGTTAAAACAAGAAATAACTTTATTAGTTTACTTTTTCTCATATTTGTCACTCTCCCCTCAATTTTTACTATAGTTATTGAATTTACCGTACCACAAATTTACATAATTTTACCCTTAATTAATTTGATGACATAATTATTAAAGCTGTACAACTTCAAATTTGTATAGCAAAACAACCAATGGCACGCCTGCCTTGGAACTCTTATGCAATAATACATACTTGCACTCTTGCATCATACGTATAAAACTGGCATAGTGTGAATTATATACTTATAGATGTTTTACGTTTATGCTTTTCACAACGTTGTGTAAAGATATTTCCTAACCTTTTATGGATAACTCTAGAGTAAAATGAATAAAGCATGCTTCCTTATTCACTTTAAAATAATATACCACTTCCATTATATGGATGTCAATATATTTTTTTCAATTTTTTGGAATTTTTTCTGTGCTTTTGCTACAAAAAAACAGGGATGTACAAAATCCCTGTTTTACTTGGTACTTAGAAATTATATTCCATCAACTATAGTTTCAATCCTTGAAACTGCCTTTTCAATTGCTTCCTGCCTCTCAAGTTCTGTGGTTCCTGTTCCATCCACCAACAGTTCTTCAAATTTGCTAATACCTAAAAATCTCATAATATCGTGTACATAATTTACCCCCTTATTTATAGCAGGCCTGATAATCCAAGGAATATTTGCTCCTGAAGACTGTACATATATAAACGTACGCTCTTTATCATTTAATAAACCATGAGGTTTATTTTCATCAAAAGCAATTGTTTTACCGGACTGGATAATACAATCAATGTATTCCTTTAAGGGAGCAGGAAAAGACAAGCTCCACATAGGCGACGCAATTACATAAATGTCCGCATCTCTAAACTGATCACACAGCTTTATTATCTGATTTACTTCATTCTGTTCATCTTGAGGCAACTTTGCCAAAGCCTCTGAGTTTATAATAGCACTCCTGCTTTCAAAGTAACTGTATTTCAATTGTGGTATATGCTCTTTATATAAATCTACTTCTTCAAGAACCATACTTGGGTGTTTTTCAAGTATGCTGTTGATGAGTTTTCTTGCAACTGTTTTTGAAGAAGACATCTCTTCCGGTTTTGAATTTACACTAATATATAGCAGCTTTTTCATAAATATCCCCCCAATAATTTTTTTGGATATTTATAATATTTGCATATAAAATGTAAATATACTTTAAGCCTCTTCCAAAAAGTATACATAAAAATCATACAAAAGGTTTCTTGTTTATATTTATTAATTCTCATCAAGTCCCATCTGATTCATAACCATTTTATAGTAAATGCCTTTTCTATCCATTAAATCTATATGAGTTCCATATTCTTGAATACATCCATTCCCTATAACAAAAATCTTATCAGCATCACGTATTGTTGAAAGTCTGTGTGCAATCAAAAAGCTGGTGTGGTTTTTCATAAGCTTGAGTAAAGCCAGTTGAATTTCTTTTTCTGTTTTTGTATCAACGCTGCTTGTGGCTTCATCCAGGATAAGTATCGGAGCATTACATAAAATAGCTCTTGCTATTGCAATCAACTGACGTTGCCCCTGGCTAAGATTATCGGAGCTTCCTGTAATATGTGTATTATACTTCTTGGGCAGCCTTGATATAAATTCATGGGCATGAGCCATTTTTGAAGCTTCCATAACTTCCTCATCCGTTGCTTCAGGCTTTGAATATCTTATGTTGTCCATTATTGTACCAGTAAAAAGACATGTGTCCTGCAAAACTACAGAAAAGCAACTTCTCAGGTCTTTTCTAGAAATATCGGAAATACTGATATCATCTATTAATATTTCTCCTTCATCAGCCTCATAAAATCTGGTTAGAAGATTTACAATCGTAGTTTTTCCGGCTCCAGTCTCACCAACAAGGGCAACAACTTCTCCCGGTTGGACCTGAAAGCTAATGTTATTGAGAACTATATGCTCCGGATTATATGCAAATGATACATTTCTAAACTCCACTTTACCTTTAGCATCAAAAAATTCCTTTATGTCCTTTTTGTCAGCTTTTTCCTCTTCTTCATCCAAAATTTCAAAAACTCTTTCAGCTCCTGCCAGAGCTGATTGAATAGTATTGAACATTCCTGCAATATTGTTAAGTGGCATACCAAATTGCTTTGAATACGTAAGAAAGCTGACTACAACACCTATTGTTAGTATTTTATTTACTGTCAACACTCCTCCTGCACAGGCAATAAAAGTAAAGCTCAAATTGTTAATGACATTCATAAATGGCATAAGGAAACCTGCCCAAATCTGAGCCTTAGTGGAATCTTTACAAAGCTTACTATTAACCTCTTTGAATTCCTCCAAAACCTTCTGCTGGCGATTAAAGGATTTAACCATCTTTAATCCCACAATATTTTCTTCAATTACCCCATTTAACAACCCCAGATTGTTCTGTTGACTTTTAAAGTATTTACGACTGTGCATGGCTATTGTTTTGGTCAGTATAAATACAAGTGGTATAGTAATTAGTGCAACAAGAGTTAAAACAGGACTTAAATACAACATCATTATAAATGAACCCGTTATTGAAAAAATACTGGATATGAGCTGAGTAGTTGTCTGAGCTACAGTACTGCTGATGTTATCAACGTCATTGGTTATCCTGCTCATAGTATCTCCATGGGCTCTGGTATCATAAAAGTTCAAAGGAATTTTCTGCAGTTTTGAAAAAAAGTCTGTCCTTATGCTTTTTACAAGATTTTGAGTAACCTTTGCCATAAGAATACCGTTTGATGTATCTATTAACCAACTCGCCAGGTAGCAAACAATAAGTGTTGTCAGTATAATATTCAACACATTTTTTTCTACATTTCCTGTTTTAATATTAAATGTATTTATTGCTTCTCCTAATAAATAAGGTGTGATAAGTGATACCGAAGCTGAAAGAATAGTAAGTACAGTAGCCACAATAAGCGAGTTCTTCCATTTACCAAACATACTAACAAGTCTTAGCATTGTACCTTTACTATTCTTTGGTTTAGCAGTAGGTTGAAATCTTTGATGAGGCGGCCCTCCCATTCTGTTTCCCAATCTTGGCATATTGCCTATGTTTCCGGGTTTATTTGCACCAGCCATTATAAGTCGCCTCCAATCTGGGAATCGTAAATTTCTCTGTAGGTCTTGCAAGTTCTCATTAAATCCTCATGGCTTCCAAAACCTGCATTTATCCCATTATCCATAACAAGAATTTTGTCGGCAGTCATTGCAGTACCTATTCTCTGAGTTATCATGATAATGGTTTTTTTATCCTCAGTGCTGCGTAAAGCCCGCCTTACTCTTGTCTCTGTAACGGCATCAAGAGCACTGGTACAATCATCCAGTATCATTATTGGAGATTCCTTCGCAAGAGCTCTAGCAATCGAAATTCTTTGTTTCTGTCCTCCTGAAAGATTTACACCGTTTTGACCAAGTAAGCTATCATATCCGTTAGGCATTTTTTTTATAAATTCGTCTGCCTGTGCCTGTTTTGCAGCATTTATCACTTTCTCTCTATTTGTGTCCCTCATCCCCCAGGCTATATTATCAAAAACTGTACCTGTAAAAAGCATACTTTTCTGAGGTGCCAGTGCAATATTGTTTCTTATATAATCTGTATCAAGCTCTTTGATATCTTTACTATTTATATAAATATTTCCTTCCTGCACATCATAAAAATGAAGACATAGCCACGCAATAGTAGATTTTCCTGAGCCTGTGGGCCCTATAACCGCTAGAGTTTCACCATCATTCACCTTGAAAGACAGGTTTTCCAAAGCTGGAAGGCCGCTCCCACCGGGATATGCAAAAGTAACATTTTTAAACTCCAGACTTCCTTCACTAAAGACTACTTTGTTATCAGAGCCGGAAAAGTCTTCTTCACTTTCTAATATCTCTACAATCCTTTCAGTTGAAGCCTTTGTCCTAATAAAAGTATTAAAAATATTCGTTATCATAATCAATGATGTTAGTATCTGCATCATATAGTTTATAAATGCTGCAACCTTACCAACCTCAATATAACCATTACCAAACAAAATACTCCCCAGATAAATTATAAATGCAATCCCTATGCTGATTGTTAATGACATTAATGGAGAAAAATATGAAACTACCAATTGAGATGAAACACTCTTTTGAAATAAATCCGTATTCACTGCATCAAACTTTTTTTCTTCATCCTTAAAACGTCCAAAAGCCTTTACAAGCCTGATTCCAAGGAGATATTCCTGTACCGTAGTATTTAACCTGTCTATTGCAGACTGGACTTTTGCAAAACGCGAGTAGCTCATTTTCATACTGATTATAATAAGAATTGCTATGACAACAATAGCACAAAAGAGAACTATGCTCATGATTGGACTCAAAATAACAGCAAGTATTATACTGCCTATACATGTCAATGGTGCTTTAAAGAATATTCTCATCATTCCATTGACAAACTGAATAATCTGATTTGTATCATTTGTCATCCTTGTAATAAGAGAACCACTTTCTAATTTGTCAACACTTTCTTCCGAAAACTTCATTATTTTGGAAAACACATCATAACGCAAATCAGCTCCAAAACTTTGAGAAACCTTACTGGCAAGTATATTTCTAGTTGCCGCAAAACCAGCACCACAAATGGTTATAATAAGCATCATCAGCCCAAGCTTTAAAACTAAGTCCACTCTGCTGTTTTTAATCCCGGTATCTATTATACGTGACATAATAGCCGGCTGAAGTAAATCGCAAACCGCCTCAAAAAAAACACAGCTAACAGCTATCAGAAACTTAAACCTGTATTTTTTAAAGTAATTTCGGTAAATAACCATAACCTACCCCCTAAAGGTGTTCAAACAAAATATCATAAATAGTAAGCCCCCTAATTGTTAGAATCCTAACATATTATATTAAATCCCTTTTGTCATGTCAATTTACAAAGCTATATGAAAATCAAAATGTCATATTCCAGTTTTTCCTGCCATAGATTTAATAGTGCAATAATAAGAAAGGTCGTGTCAATATGAAAAAGCAAAGGTTTACTCATCCTGAAAAATGGATTTTATTTGGTATTCCATTTGTATTCATAGCAGGTTTTATTCTTCACTATCTGTATTTATGGTCAGGACAAAAGGATTTTGTCGGGCTGATTTCCCCACTAAATGAAAGCGTGTGGGAACATGGAAAGCTGCTGCTGGTTCCGACTTTACTATGGTGGTTAGTTTATTATATAGCAAAGCAAAAGAAATATGGAATAGATGCTAATCTATGGTTTACAGGATTGCTGGTTGCCATTGTTTCTTCTATCCTTTCAGTAATGTTTTTTTACTATTTTTATACTCAGGCATTTGGATTTCAATCACTTTATGTAGACATATTTATCTTTTTATTATGTAGTATTATAGGTCCGTGTCTGGGTCTTCATTTCTACAGATATTCTGAAGGTTTGGGGATATTGATTTCAATTTTACTTATTACTCTCATTTGTATATTATTTGTTTACTGGACATTTGAGCCACCACACCTCCCTCTTTTCTTTGATAAAGTTAATGGCAAATACGGAATATAGAACATATCTTTCAGAAATAAAAGTGCTTGAACCTTTATCTGTTCAGGCACTTTTATTTAGAATTCACGTATTTAAGCATCTTTCCATTAAACTGCAAATTTGATATAATTTCCTTTATACTTATGTTAAGCGATAACGTAATAATGGGAGAATACGTATGATATTTATTGTGACAGCACTAATGCTGGAAGCTGCACCTATTATTGATTATTTTAAACTAAAAAAAGATATGACAATACATCCCTACTCTGTTTATAAAGGTTCTGATATTGCTTTGATTGTTAGTGGTGTCGGAAAGCTAAAAAGTGCCATGGCCTCAGTCTTTCTATATAATTTATACGGTTCAGGGAAAAATGATGTTTTAATAAATATTGGCTTTTGCGGTACAAACAGCAAACGCTTTAATACAGGAAGCCTTTTGATTGCAAACAAGATTACCGACATAGATACTGGAATGGACTATTATCCTGATGTATTTTTCGGTGAAGGAATTCCCCAAATACCTGTGCAATGCTATTCAAAGGTTGTAAAATCAACAGATTTAACTGAGCAAAAGGAATTATTCTGCGATATGGAATCTGCAGGTATCATGGAAGCTTCCAAAAAGTTTTTCTTTTCCCACAATGTACTTGTACTTAAAATAATATCAGATTATCTGGAGCCTGAGAAACTGGATAAAGCAAAGCTTAAAAGTTATATTGAAATGAACATGACTATCCTCGATAGTATAATAAAAGAAATGAAACACTTAAACGAAGGTTTTATTGAATTGAATTTAGAGGCTGAAAAGGATTTAATAGAATCATTGTGCTTAGACCTAAGATTTACTCAGGCTATGAAGGTGATTCTGACAAAAGAAGTTAAAAGAGCCGGAATAAATGGTTTGGAGCCTTTATCCTCATTAAAAGAATTTAACGGAATAAAGGCTGATTCTAAAGAGGAAGGAAAGAAATATTTTGAATACATTATTAAAAAAATCAGGCAAAAATCTGTTTAATTCAATATACATAGAAGAAAATGCATATGATTATCCGATTACACGTATGGTTTTAGAGAAATTCCCTGATGTACCCGTAATTACCATACGCAATTACAAAGACATATTCAACCGCGGAAATCAGTGTTTCCAGCTTCAAAAGCACCGCCAATCCCTTATATTGGCGGTTAAAAGCAAGCAATTTCTTTATAAAAGCCCTGAAGTATGTCAGGATTTCGGCTATTCCAACTTTTATTATACTTCTTTTATTCTTAATTGTATTTTTAACTGCGAGTATTGTTATCTGCAAGGAATGTATCCTTCTGCAAATATAGTTGCATTTGTTAATGCAGATGAATTCATAGATGAAATCCAAAACACTTTGGCTGGAAAAAAAGCTTATTTGGCTGTTTCCTATGATACTGATCTTATTGGTTTTCATAATGTGATTCCATACTGGAATTTCCTTCAGGACTTTTTTGCTCAACATCCCGACATTAACGTTGAAATCCGTACTAAAAGCGCCAACGAAGTGTTTTACAGCGAGATTCAACCTGCTGAAAACACTGTGATAGCCTTTAGTCTGGCTCCACAAGAAATCATTAAAAAATTTGAAAGGCACACCCCTCCTCTTGCAGCCCGGATTAAAGCGGTAAAATCCGCTATTTCTAGAGGCTTTAAAGTACGATTGTGTCTTGATCCGGTTATTCTTAATTCTGGAAGTGAAAAGCTATATGAACCATTTTTCAGAAATCTGTTCGCTGAAATTAACCCGGATAAATTAAAAGATGTAGGCTACGGCTTTTTTAGAATGTCAAAGGATTTATTCAAAAGAATTGAAAAGCAAAATAGAAAATCACAAATTTTTGCAGATGATTACACTATAAAAGAAGGCATAGTTTCTTACCCCCCTGACCTTATTAAAATGGTAATGGATAATCATCTGAAAGTTTTACAAGAATATTTACCAAAGGAGAAGATATTTACACTATGAAAACAGCAATATTAACTGGAGCTTCAAAAGGTATAGGCCTGGCTATTGCAAAAAAACTTAATTCAATGGATTACAAAGTATATGGATTAGCCCGTTCCTTTGAAAATACAGAGTATTCTCATAAAAATTTTATCAAAATTACTTGTGATGTTTTGAACACCCATGAACTGGAAAAGATAATAAATCAAATCGAGTCTGAAGAAGCTGAAATTAACCTATTAATCAACAATGCAGGAGTAGGCTTTTTCGCTCCCCATGAGCAGCTGAAAATAAAGGATATTCAGACCATGATACGTATAAATCTTGAAGCTCCTCTTATTTTATGTAAATTACTCTTAAGAGCATTAAAAAAGAGCAAGGGAACTATAATATCCATTTCATCTGTAACCGCTAAGAAAATAAGTACACATGGCTGTGCCTACGCTTCTTCCAAAGCAGGGCTTTCACACTTTTCATCAAGCCTATTTGAAGAAGTACGAAAATATGGCGTAAAGGTAGCTGTCGTTCACCCTGACATTACCAGCAGCAATTTTTATGATAATCTTGATTTTACTTATGACAGTGATTCAGATGCTTTTTTGCTTGAAGAGCAGACTGCAGAAGCAGTGGAATATATTTTGAGCTGTTCAGAAAACATGGTTGTAAATGATATAACCATTCGCCCTCAAAAAAACCGTATAAAAAGAAAATCACCAGCCGGAGAATAAATTTAATCCGGCTGGTGGTAAAAGTTTTAAACTGCTGTCCAACCTCCATCTACAAATATAGTTTGTCCCGTAACATAACTTGATGAATTGGCTGCAAGGAATATTAGTGTACTGTCAAGTTCGCCCATGTTTCCGACTCTTCCCATAGGACATCTGAAACTAACAAAATTATTAAACTCTTGATTGTTTAAAATATCTCCAGTCATTTCTGATTCAAAAAATCCCGGTCCAATCGCATTTACTGTAATTCCGTATTTTGCCCATTCAGCAGCCAATGCACGTGTAAGATTTATGACTGCACCCTTTGATGCATGGTAACTAGAATTTTGAGTTGCTGTATTGGCTATATGACCAAACATAGAAGTTATATTAATTACTCTGCCATACTTATTTTCTATCATGTTTTTTCCTGCTTCTCTGGCAAACATAAATACTCCTGTTAAGTTAGTATTTAGTACCCTATTCCACTGGTCAGTTGTATGATTTTCTGCAGGAACAACTTCTGCTACTCCTGCATTGTTAACCAAAATGTCAATCTTGCCCATCTTTTCAATTATAGAAGCAACTGTATCCTTAACTTCCTGTTCATTAGTAACGTCACACTTAAATGTCAAACATTTTCTTCCAATTTTCTTTATTTCTTCAGACACATCATTCAGCTTTTCAAGTCTTCTTGCTACTATTGCCAAATCAGCCCCTTGTCTTGCCAAGGCCTTTGCAAACTGTACACCCAAGCCAGATGATGCCCCTGTAACTACCGCAACTTTTCCAGTTAAATCAAATAAATTCATATAATACACCTCTTTCTTGTTTCTATTTACAATTTATTTATATCCTTTTTTTATTAATATAAACAAAAAAGAAAGAGATTTATTATACTTATTTCAGCCAGTATTCGCTACAATCTTTTGTCCTTTCCATATAACCGTATTCAATAAGATATCTTCTTATTGTGGCAAAATCCGGGTAAATTGCCTTCAATATTTCATTTACTTCCTTTTCAGAATATTTTCTATTCTTCTCAAACTGCGCTGCAATTTTACTGAGTATTACAATTTTCTTTTTCTCTTTTGGCGAAAAAGCCCTGAGTTTTAGCGGCTCCAAGGATTCAAATAAGGATTCGATAATTTTGTCCTCCTCCGATTTAGTTGTCAAATATCTGTCATCAATCATTTTTGCACCTGCATGAATATTTATTAATTCATCCTCAACTTGTTTTTCCTTTCTTTGAGAATATTTATTCTCCACAAGTTCAAATATGGCAAGAAACAGCTTAGCCTGCTTCGCCTTTTCTCTGAAAGCAAACCTCTGACGTCTAACAGTAGCTGGAGCAACTCCTGTTTTTCCAGCAATATCATTGTCAGACATCCCATTATACATCATAAAAAGCAGCTCTTTTTGATTCTCCGTAATACCAGTATATTTCTTATCAAAGGAAGTCAACGTATCCAATATATCCTCATGTTCCTTTTGTCTGTGGATTTGCACAGCCTTTGACGCATCATAGAACCTTCCGCCAATAGAAAACATTTCTCCCAATTCAAAGACTTTTCCGCAGGTAAGACAGGTAAATATACCTTTGTCCGGGTTGTATGAGTATCCTTTTTTAATTTCATCCAAGGATAATTTTAAAATGCTATCAATCATTTTGCACAACTCCTTAAAACGTTTATTAATTCTATAAACATTTTATAATTACATTGATTATTTGTCAACTAGGTTTTAGCAACTCAAAATAAAGCTGTTTATACTTTTATCCCACCTATTAATTTAATTTACCTGTCTTAACATATATTTTTTCCTATAATTATTGAAAATGTATTGACAATATTGTTTTTTACTTTTATAATAAAAAACGCTTTGTGAAAACAAAGCATTTACAAAATAATATTTGCGCCATTAGCTCAGTTGGTAGAGCACCTGACTCTTAATCAGGGTGTCCCGGGTTCGAATCCCTGATGGCGCACCAAAAAATTAGGAAGACATTCATTTATGAGTGTCTTTTTGTTGCTCAATAATAACTGTCTTTTATAAAAAAATCAAAAATGCGTGTCGCAAAACTTAGATTTTATTTTCTATAGCTGTACGTTAGTATAAATTGTATCAATGGAAACAATCATTGATACAATTTTATTCGGGAGTACAGGTAGTAAAAAGGGAGCAAGTCAGTTTTTCAACATCCCATTTTCAAATATTTATATAAAAATCAATCCTTTATATCAGCCTAGCTTCTCCAGAAATTCAGAGCTTTTTTCAACACAGCCCATACATGAAAGCTTTTTTAGCCCCTTTATGTTGCTGCACTGCAGGGCTCCTGCATTTTCAATAAAATAGTTTTCCAGTTCTGCAACCTTCTCACTATCGTACTTACTTAAAATATACTTAACAGCATAGTAAGCTCCGCAAAGGCCATCTGGTGCCCTGCCACTCCCATAATTTCTAAAGCGCTCAACCAAATCATCTTCAATATTGTATTTCTCCTTGAAAGCGCTGAGTACTGCTTGTGCACAATTCATTCTACTGCCATTTGCACCTATATAATTATTTTTAGCTTCAATAGCGGACATTTTATAACCTCCATGATAATTAACTTATTTATATTTCAAGTGCGCCTTTCGGACACTTTATTACACATTCACTGCATTTCAGACAGTCAGGGTGTGTAACCTCTCCATTGCTCCTGAATTTAAGTACATCTATTTCCATGGGACAGGATTTTGTACAAAGATTACAGCTAACACATTTTTCCTTATGGAAAGTTACATTTTTGCTTTTTGAGTCATTGCCGGCCTTAGTAACCCAAGATGCCATTGTACCCATTGGACAAACAACACACCATGCTCTATGACTGTAAACAACTCCTAGAATTAAAGACAATCCAGTGGTTATTAATATCATTCTTACAAACACCTGGCCGACTTGCACCATGTTACCCCATGCAAATGTTAACTGCACCGCAAAAGCCCCCATAAGTACAACTACAAAAAGTAATCTAAACCACTTGTTTTTCATAAGCCGAGGAATCTTCCTATTATGACTTATTTTAGAAAGTAGTATATCATTAAAACTTCCCCTTGGGCAGAAACTTCCGCACCACATTCTTCCTCGAAAGATTGATGCCACTACAGGAGCCAACATACATATTATAGCGGCAATACCTACCTTTGGATATACCAAACCCCCAATACAAAATAAAATAAGCATCAACCATACCCATTTGTGTACAAAACTTTTTAATGTGTTCATTTTTAACTCCTTATATAAATTTTGTGCACCTCGAGGATATATTTATTATATTAAACCACTTTACCATTGTCAATCTATATATTTAAATATTACGATATATAAATATAATTTTATTTACTATATCTTCCAAATTCTATCCCTTAATTTATACTTGAATCTTATTTAATCAAATATACAAAAAAGCATAATAACCCAGAAAAGATAAATTCTAAGGTTATTACGCTTTTTTTATCATTTTTTAGTGATTTCCGCAGCTGCAGCCTTCCTCACCATGATTATGTTCATGACCTGAACATCCGGAACTTGCTGATTTCAACTTCCCATCCATATAAAGCTGTACTGCTTCATCTATATTTCCACTGATTCCCGATATAATCTGTATATTATTTTCTTCAAGCTTTTGCCTTGCACCATCTCCCATTCCTCCGGCTATAACGGTTTTTATACCCAGTGAAGCCAGAAAACTCGGAAGAAGTCCGTGCTGATTTCCTTCTGTACTAACTACTTCCTTGCTTTTTATAGATTTATTCTCTATTTCAACTACTGTAAAACGCTCACACTTTCCAAAATGAGAGGAAATATTGTTACCTTCCGTTGCAATTGCAATTTTCATTATACCGTTCTCCTTTCCAACAGGTAATTTATTTTCAATATAAGATACAGCATTCGCCAAATGTTCATGATTTACTTTTTCAAGCTCACCCTTGTCACATAATTCCGCAATAGACGGATCTATTGGCATTTTACCCAGTACTTTGAGGTTTAGACCTGCCGCTATTTCATCGATTTTGCTTTTGCCGAAAATATTTATTTCCTTACCGCAGTCAGGACATTTTAAATAGCTCATATTTTCAACAATCCCCAGAATTGGAATATTCATTTCCCTCGCCATATTGTAGGCCTTTTTAACTATCATGGAAACCAGATCCTGAGGAGAAGTAACAATAACTATTCCATCCAAAGGGATTGATTGGAAAACTGTCAGTGGAACATCCCCTGTTCCCGGCGGCATATCCAGAAACAGATAGTCCACCTCTCCCCATATTACATCAGTCCAGAATTGTTTTACAACTCCTGCTATAATTGGTCCTCTCCATATAACGGGAGCATCGTCCTGATCAAGCATAAGATTAACCGACATTACCTTGATGCCATTTTGGGATGTTTGGGGATAAATACCCAATTCACTTCCCTGTGCCTTTTGATTAATGCCGAATATTTTTGGTATTGAAGGCCCTGTAATATCTGCATCGAGTACTCCTACCTCATAGCCTTTTCTTCTCATCATTATCGATAAGGTTGAAGTTACAAGAGATTTTCCTACCCCACCTTTGCCACTTACAACCCCAATAACTCTTTTAATTGAATTGAGTTCATGAGTCTTTTCCAAAAAGTTTTGTGGGCGGCCTCCGCCTGAAGGACAACTGCCTCCGCAATCACTTGATCCGCAATCCGTTCCACCACAACCGCATCCATTGTCTACCATATAATTCACCTCGTCATATATTTGTTGGTTTGTGACAGTCCATACAACCCTCACATCTGTCACAGTTTATTGTGCTGCATTCCCCACTTTGTCTCCTGCAGCAACTTCTGCCTGACTCTACCTGATAATTACCCCCGTCTATTCGGATAGTCTTCCCATGCACCAATGCATCTGCCGTCTTTTTCCTTGCAGAATTTATTATACGCTGAAAAGTGCCTCTGGAAACATTCATACTATCTGCGGCCTCATCTTGACCGATTTCCAGATAGTCTGCAAGTCTGATGGCTTCAACCTCCTCAATGCTCAAAATAACCTGAACCTGACTTTTTATTTCGGGATGAAAACACGCATTTCCTGGTATAAAGCCAACTCTTCTGCATTTTTTTGGTCTTGGCATTATTTTCACCTCATAATAATTATGTGCATATGCCCATAATTATTATACCAAATATAAGAAATACGTCAAGAAGTTGGTGCCGCGAAACAATAAAACGGCCATGAAAACCAGTATTTAACTGGTTTTCATGGCCAGAATAAATCGAATTCACTAATTATACATTAACAATTTCTTAACATCCTCTCCGGACAAAGGCTTTGAGAACAGATATCCCTGAATCCTGTCACAGTTATATTTTTTCAAGTATTCCAGTTGTTCGGTATACTCTACACCTTCAGCAATTATAGTCATTCCTAAGGACCTTCCCAATGTTATTATGTGGCGAGTTATAGTTCTTCCCTCCTCGTCTGTTGAAACACTATCGATAAAAGATTTATCAATTTTCAGTGTTGATATTGGAAGCTGTTTTAGATAATTTAGAGAAGAATACCCTTTTCCAAAATCATCTAGAGCTATTCTTACACCCATATTTTTTAGTTTGTTTAGCTTTCTAAAAACAGTAGTAAATGATTCTATTAAAATAGTTTCGGTAATTTCCAACTCAAGACATTCTGGATTAAGATTATAACTATTTATAATATCAATTATTTTACGTGTAAACCCCGACTGGAGAATTTGTATTGTAGATATATTTACCGATACGGTCAAATCTTTTAAACCTTTTTCATGTAACTCTTTTATAAATGCACAAGCCTGATTCAGTACCCATTCACCTAAAGGTATTATTAAATGAGTATCTTCCGCAACCTGAATGAATTTCATAGGTGAAACATTTCCAAGCTCTGAACTTTTCCATCGAAGTAGGGCCTCAAGACCGGTTACTTTTTGTGTCTCTAAGTCAAACTGTGGCTGATAAAATATCTCAAATTCATTTTTTTCCATAGCCGTATGCAGCAGCTTTTCTATAGTCATTCTCTCGGAAAAAGCCTTATCCATATCCTTATTGTAAAGAACATACCTGTTTTTGCCCTGCTCTTTGGCCTTGTACATTGCTATATCTGCACATTTTATTAAGTCCTCTGTACTGTTCCCGTGGTCAGGATATAGTGCTGCTCCAATACTGATAGTAATATGAAGCACGCTGTTTCTGATTTCAAATTCATCCTTGAAACTTTGAAGAACCTGACACATAAACTCTTCTGCCTCAAACTTGTTTTCTATATCATGTATAAGCAGGATAAATTCATCACCGCCAAGGCGGTACAGTGTCCCGATATCTTTTAGAGTCGTTTTAAGTCTTTGGCTTGCTTCGTTTATTAGTTCATCACCAAATTCATGTCCCATTGTATCGTTTATATATTTAAAATTGTCCATGTCAATAAAAAGTAATGCAATCTTTTTTCCTGAATTGTAGGACATAAGCCTGGTAGAATCCTCTATCAGCGAACGCCTGTTAGGAAGCCCCGTCAAAACATCATGCATTGCCAGAAAAGTGTACTTTTCCTCGCTTTGGGCCAGACTTTTTTGTATGGAACGGATTTCTTCAAGTTGATGTTTCAATTCTTCGTCTGAGGCAACTAATTCCTCATATGTTTGTGTTAGCTCCTCATTGCTTTCATATAACTGCTTTCGAATAATCTTAATTTTCTTAATATATACCAATAAAATAACTATAAACAGCGTCAGTATGCAAAATGCTCCTATAACACATAAAACAAGACGTTTGTAAGTTTCAAAAAATGAAAATGGCTTATTTATTATTTCTGCAGATTTAGGTAATTTCCACACTGGTACTTCAAAACGTTTTAACTGCTCATAGTCAAATACTATTCTTGTTGCATTAGGTGATATAATCTTTATATCTGAAGCAGATTCTCCCTTTAATATTCTGACGGCATGTTTTGCTGCGTAGTTTCCATACAGCCTGCCGCTTAGCATTTCTCCGCCGAAGGCTCCTTTGTTTAATCCAAAGTCATATTGGTGATACAAAGGCACACTACTGTGCTTGCTTATTTCTTTGGAAGCCAGATTAAAATCCAACATCTTTCCATTTCCATCACTGTAATAAGTTGCAAAAAAAACGATGCTAGTATTATCCAATTTACTTACAGTTTGCAAAAGTTCATTGAAACTCATATTATTCATTGGTATGGGTTCCAGATTCATTGCTTTTACCTTATCCATCACTAAGCGGCCTGTTGACAAGCCGCTTTCTGAATTATCAAACACCACATAAACTTTCTTTATGTAAGGGTTTATTCTCAAAGCCATTCTGAAAGTTTCTGTAGGATCAATTTTTTCAATTACTCCGGTGTAATTTTTATACCGTCCGGCAATCTCTGAAACATCATCCTGGTTAACTCCTGAAAACACAACAGGTGCATCGGAAAACAATTGTTTTCTATTGATTAATGCATATTTTAATGCAGCATCATCAGTAGTAATTATCAAATCTAGAGGTTTATGTTTATATTTGAATTCGAAATAGTCAGTTAAATAAGAGAATATACTAGAGGTAGGATAATTTTTCCAATCCATATATTCTACATATATACTAGCGTTTGGATATTCTTTCTCAATTGTTTCAATTATTCCTGTATTTTGGTCACTCGTCCATGCCAAGCCTTCATTATACGAATGTAATATCAAAATATTCTTTTTTGGCCAGACATCTTCCATTACTTCATTATTGATTGCTTGAGCAAACGCATTTCCGAAAAAAAATAAAAAAACTACAACTGCAAAGCACTTCACAATAACCTTTTTTGTTTTTTTTGATGTCATTATACTACCTCAAGCCCTTATATATCAGCACCCAGCTGCTGGCTATCCTCTATATTTTTTATAAAACACTTGCCGGCAAATATATAATACCCTACTAATATTATACTAATTATGTTAAAATTTTCAATCTTATTGTCATTTTAATAGATTAAATATAACAATGACTGTTGAAAATTATGAATATTACATTATAATGATATTTATGCATGAACGATAAAAGCATGATTAGAGGGGTTTTATATATGTATTCCATTATTAAATTTTGGCCTTTTTTACTTTTGGTAGTTTCAAATGTTTTTATGACATTTGCATGGTATGGTAATCTAAAATTTAAAAATAGTTCAGTTTCTCTTCCTCTTATTATTTTAATAAGCTGGGGAATTGCCTTTTTTGAATATTGCTTTATGATACCGGCTAACAGGTTGGCTTCAAAGAATTTTGACACAGCTCAGTTAAAAATTATACAGGAGGCTATAACACTGGTTGTTTTTGGTGTTTTTTCAGTACTTTATTTAAAGGAAAGCTTCAAACTTAATTATATCTTATCTTTTATATGTATTTTGGGAGCAGTCTTCTTTGCATTTAAAAAATTTTAGGAGAGAATTTGATGGAAGCACACTACTTAAAAAAACTCTTAAATAAAAAAACCCTCATTTACATCTCTACTATTGTTATTTCTATAGTTCTGTTGTACATAGGGAACAGATTTACCACTAATAATCTTGATATGTTTAAAGGCGTTGACGGTGTTGAAGCCCAAAGTGCAATTGTTGTTAAGATAATTAAAACCAGTAAAACCGAGTATAATCTTGGTGGAGACAGCCCAAATGAGGGAAAGGATATTGCTTTTTCGGCAAAACTTTTATCCGGTAAAGACAAGGGTAAGCAGATTATCGCTCTTCAAACCATAGATCCATTTTCAAGTGGCTCACAAAAAGAAATTGAGCCAGGAGATAAAATAATTTTATATAAACTAGATAACAAGGATTCTGAATTTGATTGGGTCATGGCGGAATATCACAGAACTAATGCACTTTTGGTACTAGGAATCGTCTTTTTTATCCTGCTTCTGATATTTGGAAGATCTAAAGGCTTCAATACAATTTTGTCACTCATATTTACGTTTGCAGCCATTTTTGCCGTTTTTGTTCCAGCGATATTACAGGGCTTCAACATATATATATGGTCCATAATAACCTGTCTTTTTATTATCTGCATGACTCTACTTATCGTGTATGGTCCAAGCAAGAAAAGTCTTGCTGCTGGTATTGGGTGTATGGTAGGTATTCTTGTATCCGGTGTTTTAATTACTTTTATGGACAAAGTATTAAAGCTTACAGGGTTTGTCAGCGAGGAATCTCTCTACCTTTTACGTATTAATACTAAGAATCCCATAGATTTAAAAGCAATAATATTTGCTGCAATTCTCATTGGAGCAATCGGTGCAATAATGGACGTGTCAATGTCAATTGCAGCTTCACTTGCTGAAATGCAGGAAAAACTGGAATATACTCCTTTTAGTTTATTGGTGAAATCCGGAATAGCAATTGGAAAAGATATAATGGGAACAATGGCTAACACCCTTATCCTTGCTTATATTGGCAGCTCCCTATCCGTTGTTTTGCTTCTGGTTTCATATAACAGTTCACTTTTGGAACTACTTAACAAGGAAATGATAGTTGTGGAGATTCTTCAGTCGTTGGTAGGGAGCATAGGTATACTATTTACAATGCCTCTGACATCACTTGTTTGTGCTTACCTGTATGCAGAAAAAATTAAGCTTCCCATTGCAGACAATTCTGACCTTGATATGACAGAAAAGTCTGGGAATGATGAATACAACGACGGTTGGAAATAGTATTTATATAAGTAAAAAATCATCCTCACACAAAAGCCAAAAATGAGTGAGGAGTTTTTGTCTAATAATATTCTAGAAGGCCGGCAGCCTACGCTGCTGGCCTTTATAGAAACTTATTCAAATTGATTAATAATGTCCAAGAACTTGAGTCCAAGTTGCTCCATCATTGGATATTGAAATACAATCATGGCATCCTACTATAACGTATTTGCCATTGCACCAAGCTCCACCATTCATATTAGTTGAAATCTCTGTATTCAATGGGAACCATTTTATTCCATCATTAGAACCAAAAGCCTTGCCCGAACGACCTATTGCAATAATTTTGTAACCAATGGAATTAGATGAGCTATCCATTACAAATACGTCAGTTAAATTAGCTTGGAAGAAACCTGAAACTGTAGATGTCCATGTTATCCCGTCAGGTGAAGTAAGTATTGTACCATTGTTTCCTACAGCTATAAATTTACTGCCGTCCCATACAACGCTTTCCAAGTTCTGGGTAGTACCTGAACTACGTTGAGTCCAAGTTTGCCCATCAGTAGAAGTAAATATTTTACCGTTGTTTCCAACAACCACAAAGGCGCTTCCGTTATATTCCGCCTTATTGAATTGAACCGACGATGAAATAACACTGTAATTCCATGTAGCACCATTAATGGATGTAAGAACAAGTCCGTTGCTTCCAACAGCTATAAATCTTCCATTTGAATATGTAATGCCTTTTATATCATTACCAAGACCAGTTATAGGTTGGTACCAGTTATTTCCTCCGTCAGTAGATCTGATAATTGTACCATCAGGACCCACTGCTACAAAAGCTCCTCCGCCGTAAGCAATACCAACTAAATCATCAATTGTGTTAAGTTTATAGAGTGACCATGTTAAACCGCCATCAGTTGATCTTCTTACTCTTCCGCCAGTACCAACGGTTACAATAACATTACCGTTAGAAGCCACATCATATAACTGCTGACCGTCAACCGCTCCTGCATTTATAACTTCAACGGTATGAGACAGATATTTTATTCTAGCTACTAATCCGCCTCCACCTACAATAATGTCTATATCTTTGAATGTAGCCATATGCTCAAATGCATAAAGGGACAAATCATCTTTTGAAATTTTAACCCATTCAAAACCATCCTTTGAAAAACTAATGTGTCCGCGGGTTCCAGTTGCAAAGAAACCTTTTTCGGTTTCACTCCAAACTACGTTTCTAAAGGATGCATTTTTGTCCTGATAAACAGGTTTCCAATAAACTCCATCATAAGATACTTCTATGGTTCCATTTTCGCCTGTTGCAACAAACTTATCGTTAGCCCAAGCTACTTTTTTTAATAAAAATCCAAATTTAGACTCAACTTGAGGATAAATTTTTTGCTCTTTCCAAACAAAACCATTTTCTGATATCAGGCTTGTCCCTATATCAGTTATAGAATAAAATATATTTCCGTTCCATACAAGACTAGTTACATTAGAAACACTCTCTTTATATGATGCGAATACTTTTTCAGCCTTCACCCATTTATACCCGTCTTCTGAATAAAGTATTGCTCCGTTGCTTCCTGCAGCAACAAATACTTTTCCGTTTGATACCACAGAAGTTAGATTGTAATCAAACTTTGGAGGCATTACCTCTTTCCAGTCATAACCTTCTTCTGAAGTATAAATTGCACCCAAATCACCTACTGCTACAAACTGAGTTCCTCTGCTGGCAACTGAATTTAGTTGGGAATCAATTGGAAGCTGAATGTCTTTCCAATCTACTCCGTTTTCTGTCAACCTAATGATTCCGTAATCTCCAACTGCGGCAAACAATCCGTTGTCATTTGCTGCTATTGACCACAAATAACGATCTTGAGGTGCAGGAAGATCCTCAAAACCTTCAGCTTGGATTACCAGCATAGAAAAACAACTGGTAAAGAGCATACACATAACCAAGAGAATTACAAGATGTTTTTTCATATATACCCCTCCTAATAAATTATTATAGGTATATATTATATGATTTGTATATAATTGTAAATAAAATATGTATTAAATTCCACACAATATATATATTTTTTTATCCGCTCAAAGTTAGAATCTGTCATTTATACGGTTTCTTCGGCTATTAAAATTTTCGTCACTATTTATGGCATCTTCATCACTAGACACATTAATCAGTTTTTCATTATTATCCTGGTGAATCAGCTTTTCAATTTCAAGCTGATTTTTAGCCTTTATTTCTTCAGCCTTAACCATTGCATCTGCTTTAATTTGCTCCTTCTTTATCCTATATTTAAGTACTAACTCAATTGTAAGATAAACTGATAATAGTACTGATATAATTGCTATTACTGTATTTAAATCCATAAAAATCTCCTTTATTCTGTTATCAAATCTACATCTGCTTTTATAAAATCAATTAAATCCTTTGGGCTTACCTCAACCTGAAAACCAATTTTCCCACCACTGAAAATAAATGTATCCAAGTTTTTACAACTACTGTCAACAACTGTTTTATAGTCCTTTTTCATTCCTATTGGTGAACATCCTCCCCTAATATATCCTGTAACCTTATTAATTTCATCAACTTTTATCATCTCTATTGACTTTTCTCCCACTGCTTTTGCAGCAGCTTTAAGGTTAAGTTCTTTGCTAACGGGAATTACAAATACATAATAATTTTTGCTATTTCCTCTGGTTACAAGAGTTTTATAAACTCTTTCAACGGGTTGTCCGATTTTTTCGGCTACTGAAACACCGTCTATGGCACCGCCTTTACTGTCATATGTATACACATTGTAATTGATTTTAGCAGTATCCAAAATTCTCATTACATTTGTCTTTTGAATTGCCACACAAAACCACCTCTTCTATATTATTCCAAATCATTTTGAGGAAATCGAAAATGTCCTATTATTCGGTCATCTTTGCTCCATTTTAAAAGTAAGTTCTCTTCCATTGGAAATGTGCTTGAGTTGTGTATTATACTAGGAACTCCATCTCTCCTGCGTTTATCCGATATTATAGCAACATGGTCACTGTTTTTCAATACTACTATATCACCTGGCTGCCACTCATACAAGTTTTTCCTATCAAAGGGTTTTACCTCTGTTGTCAGATTAGTAGCAAATTTCTTGAAAAATACATACTGATTTTTTACACGTCTGAAATCTATATTGGGATCAGGTATAATTACACCCTTTTTGTAATCAATTGTATTCTTTGAAATATCAGCATCCATATGGGCCTTCAAATCATATCCTGCGTTTTTTAGTGCTCTCCACACAACATCAGTACATACACCTTCTGATTTCGGCGGATATCCTCCCTCATAGTAAGTACTTTGGTACTTTGTTCTGTTGGATATCTCCAGCCTGGCACCCTGTACTATATCCTCATTATCAGGTATTCCATCGCCATCCATATCTCCATGGCAAATTATTCTATCAATTTTAACCTCCCCTTTAAGAAAGAAAAAAGCATCCTGAAAGGCAAAGTGGCTGTAAGATAATAATGCTATAAAACCCACTGCCAGTATTATGGATGCTAAAAATACAAACCTTTTCATTAAATCACTCCAACCTTCTTGAGCTATTTATTGAATTCATGTTCTTTCAAAGGTATATGTATTCAGTAATTATTTATTTCAGACCATAAATATCCTCTTCTATGCAAATACGTGCTCTTTGCGCAGTCTTTGGATCTGCATTAAGAGAATTTTCCAAAAATTCTGGATTGTTTATCAAGAAATTTTTCATTGTACCTGTGGGATTATCCAGATACTTCATCAGCAAATCGTATTGCTCCGATGAAATATATCCGCCTGAAAGAGCACCATCAAAAAGCCCTTTATCAACATTCATAAGTGCATGGGATTGTACACCTGCGTCCTTTAATTTTTCAGTACCGCCCTGTAATCTGTCTATTACCACAAGACTGTATTTCAAATTACCTTTGAGTTTATTAACAGCCGGAATCCATGCACGCAAATAGCTGGAGGCCTCTGTTATAATATCTGCAATATGAAGGACATTTGCTCCTCCAAGGTCAGTAACATCTGATGATACTCCATCTTTATACAATACAGCTGTCATGTCCTTGAATATTGTTATGTGTGGCATTTTTAGTATATCTGCTATTATCAGTGAAAAGAACCAATCCCTTCTTTCTCCTCCTGATATATATCCTATATCTTTTATATCAATATTACTCTTTATATATTCACACATGGTCGTTATTAGACCTCTGTATATATCGTCAGTTTCAAAATTTTTATGGGCAAGTTCAAGTATTATCTCTGAACAATCCATTTTGTTTTCTTTGCATACATCAATTACCTTTAAAAGGCTATTTGCCTTTTCTTCACTGCCATAAAGAAAATGTGTATTTATGTAATACGGGCCTATCTTGGATGACGTATACCAAAATGGCTTGTTTTCAGGACATATCCTGACGGCGTTGGTTTTAAACAGCCAGTTGATTAAATTATTTTTTTCCATTGTTAACCTCCCACAAAACCTTATTTATTTTTTTGTCTTGACTCCATGTAGCTTTTCCACCATTCCTGATTCTGAATAGTGCTTAACTCCGCATCTAAATGTTCAATATCACCTTCTAAAACAACCTGAAATTCATCATTTTCATCATTGTAATCAACAATTGTCACTGAGGTATTATCATGCCAATAAACATTTTTCATATACTTAAGGGACTTCCCGTAAAACCTGCATAGCATTGCCCTAATGGCTGTGCCATGTGTAACTATACATATACTTCTTCCTTTGTTTTGTCCTATTATATCCATTACTTCTTTTAAAAGGCGATTATAGAACTCCTCCATACTTTCACCATTTGGCATTTGGTGCATATGAGGTTCATTTTCCCATGTATAGTTTTCATTTGGATATAGCTTAGGAAGAACTTCCCATGCAACATTTTCCCAATCTCCCCCGTTTATTTCCTTCATTTTGTCTGTGCGGATAATAGGAAGCTTTTTGATATCAGCTATATACTGTGCTGTCTGTAGGGTTCTTGTCAAGCTGCTTGAATATATAATGTCAATAGGAATATCCGCAAGTCTTTCTGCTACTGCCTTTGCCTGTTTATGTCCTTTTTCCGTAATCCTGCTGTCATACCATCCATGAAATACTCTGTTGAAATTTCCTTCTGCTTCCGCATGTCTTACAAATATAAGCCGTGTTTTCATGAGTACCTCCAATATTATAAATATAATGCAACAGTAATAATTATATCAAATTAATCAGTCATTCAATTCCAACTTTCCGATAATTTCATTTAGGTTTGTATGCCCATGACTCTCAAGATACTTTTCAATTCCGTTAACAATTTCTACTGGGATTATAGGATTAACAAAATTTGCAGTCCCAACCATTATGGCTGATGCGCCCGCAAGCATGAATTCTATGGCATCCTCCCAAGAGCTAATGCCTCCCATTCCTATTACGGGTATTTTAACCGCGTGGGCAGCTTCATATACCATTCGTAATGCAATAGGCTTTACTGCTGGCCCTGACAGACCTCCAAAATTGTTAGCTAAAATTGGTTTCTTTTTATTTATATCAATTGCAAGTCCAAGTATTGTATTTATAAGTGATATACAATCTGCACCTGCTCCCTCGGCAGCTATGGCTATTGACCTAATATCCGAAACATTTGGGGTCAATTTTACTATCAATGGCTGCTTGCAGTATTTTTTTACTGCAGATGTAATTTCCTCTATTCCTTTAGGAGTAGTCCCAAAAGCCAAACATCCGGCCTTAACGTTAGGGCAGGACACATTCATTTCTATAGCATCCACTTGGGAGTCTCCTAGTATTTCTGCCATTTCGCAATATTCTTCTATAGTATTTCCGGCAATGTTTGCAATTATTTTAGTTTTATAATTTTTTAAAAACGGCAGGTCTTCCCTTATAAAGCTTTCAACTCCCGGATTTTGCAATCCAACACTGTTAAGTATGCCTGCAGGGGTTTCTGCTATTCTCGGGGGCTTATTGCCTTTTCTTTCCTTTAGGGTAAGTCCTTTTACTGAAATTCCTCCGATTTGATTCAAATCAACATACTCACTATATTCCTTACCAAACCCGTAAGTACCTGATGCCATTATAACAGGGTTGTCAAACTGTACTCCTGCAATATTTGTGCTTAAATCTATCTTATTTGACATAAATAAACCTCCCATTTAGTCCCAGCAAACCTCTGTGCTCCAAAATACAGGCCCGTCCTTACATACATGGCTAAATTCCCAGTTGTTACCATTTTTAGTCTTACAAGCACAAACTAAACAGGCTCCTATACCGCACCCCATACGTTGTTCCATAGATACCTGACATGGTATTTTATTTTTTTCAGCAATAGCGGAAACCTTCTGCATCATTATAGCAGGACCGCAGGTATAAATAATGTCCGGTTTTTGAGACTTAATTTTCTCTTCAAGCAATTCTGTTACAAAGGCTTTCTTACCATATGAACCATCATCTGTAGCAATTTCCACGTTACCTGCGGCAGCCCTAAATTTGTCTTCCAAAACAACTGACTCTTTGTTTCTGAATCCTAGCAAAGCAGTCTTATTGGCTGCTTGAGAGCATTTTAACAGATAAAGGAGAGGGAAGGTCCCTATCCCTCCCCCAACTACACATATATTTTCATGTTTATCATCTATCATAAAGGAATTTCCCAGGGGCGCCATTATGTCAACTTTCCCTTGACACATACTGCAAAGTTTTTCGGTACCTCTTCCCTTTACCTGAATAACTATATCAAAGGTATTTTGAGACTTATCTACATCGCAAATGCTTATAGGACGCCTCAACATCGCATCCAATCCCCCGCATCTTATATTAACAAACTGACCCGGTTTTGCATTGGAAGCAACATATTCAGAGCTGATAGTCATTTTAAAAACATCCTTGCACAGCATTTTTGTGTTTACAATCTGTTCATTAAGAATATTACCCATATTTACCTCCGGATTTCTACTCGTCGAATATGCTTAAATTCAGTACTTCAAGCTCACCTTCGGTTTTTCCGAGCTTTAGGCATTTTATTATTGCTTCTGCTGTATCTAGTGAAGTCAGACATGGTATTGACATTTCAACAGCTTTTCTTCTTATTTTAAAGCCATCCCTGTCTGAGTTTCTGCCTTTTGTGGGCGTATTTATTATCATTGAAAGTTTACCTGCATGAATAAGCTCAATAATGTTTGGTGAGCCTTCATCCAGCTTTCTTACAGCATTTGTTGCTATTCCGTTATTATTAAGCATATTTGCAGTCTTGCCTGTTGCATATAGGTTAAAGCCCAACTTTTCAAATTCCTCAGCAATATGAATCAATTCTGGCTTATCAGTATCTCTAACTGTCATTAGTATTCCGTCTCCCGGCTTTGGAAGCTTGATTCCTGATGCTATTATGCCCTTGTACAAAGCTTCTGGGAAATTATCTGCTATTCCAAGCACTTCACCTGTGGACTTCATTTCAGGCCCAAGACTAGTGTCAACTTCATGGAGTTTTTCAAATGAGAATACAGGAACTTTTACTGAAACATATCCGGGTTCTCTGTATAATCCTGTACCATACTTGAAATCCTTTAGCTTTTTACCCATCATTACTTTTGTTGCCAGATTTACCATAGGAATTCCCGTAACTTTACTGATATATGGAACAGTACGGCTTGACCGTGGATTAACTTCTATTACGTAAACCTGATTGTTATATAAAACATACTGTATATTTACCATACCTACTACATTCAGGGCTTTTGCAAGTTTTACAGTGTAGTCTACTATAACCTCTTTAACCTTGTCGCTTATGGTCTGTGAAGGGTATACAGATATACTGTCACCTGAATGAACACCTGCTCTTTCAAGATGTTCCATAATTCCGGGTATCAATATATCCTCGCCATCACATATAGCGTCAACCTCAATTTCTTTACCCATCATGTATTTATCAATCAGTATAGGATGCTCCTGAACATTTCTAGTTATGATTTCCATAAACTCTTTGACATCCTTATCATTGTAGGCTATTTCCATACCTTGTCCGCCAAGTACATAGGAAGGCCTTACAAGTACAGGGTATCCTAGTTCATTAGCTGCTGCTATGGCCTCATCAAGAGTAAAAATTGTCTTTCCTTGAGGTCTTGGAATACCTGTCTTTTCAAGTATTTCATCGAATTTTTCCCTGTCTTCGGCTGCATCAACATTTTTAGCTTCGGTACCAAATATCTTAACACCCATATCATCCAGAGCTTTTGTAAGCTTAATAGCAGTTTGTCCGCCGAACTGTACTATAGCACCCTTTGGATTTTCTGCTTCAACTATATTTGCTACATCCTCAGGCGTCAATGGTTCAAAGTAAAGCCTGTCGGCTGTATCAAAATCAGTACTTACAGTTTCGGGGTTATTGTTTGCAATTATGGTTTCATATCCAAGTTCTTTCAAGGCCCATACAGAGTGGACAGAGCAATAGTCAAATTCTATTCCCTGACCTATTCTTATTGGTCCTGACCCCAGAACCAAAACCTTATCTCGTTTGGATTCCTTTACTTCCGAGTAATCATCGTAAGTTGAGTAATAATATGGCGTTACAGCCTCAAACTCAGCAGCACAGGTATCAACCATTTTATATGTCGCAGTTATTTTTTTCTGTTTTCTAAGTTCAGTTATTTCTTTTTGAGGAATTCCTGACAGCTTGGAAATAATTCTATCTGTAAAGCCCATTTTCTTAGCTTTTTTTAGAATATCCTTATCCAGCTGTTCTTTGCTTACAGTTTTAAGCTTTTCTTCCATTAATACAAGTTCTTTAATCTTACAAAGGAAGAAATAATCTATCTTTGTTATTTCATGAATTTCTTCAACTGTTATAGACCGTCTTATTGCTTCTGCAATGACAAATATTCTTTCATCGTTAATGTCATGAAGCTTTTTTAATATCTCGCTGCCTTCAAGATTTTTATATATTTCCTGTTCCAGTGTGAATATTCCCAGTTCAAGTGAACGGATGGCTTTCATTAGAGCCGCCTCAAAGGAACTGCTTATGGACATTACCTCTCCTGTTGCCTTCATCTGGGTTCCCAGTGTTCTCTTTGCCTTTACAAATTTGTCAAAAGGCCATTTTGGTATTTTTACTACAACATAGTCAAGAGTAGGCTCAAAGCAAGCATATGTCTTTCCTGTTACGGCATTTTTTATTTCATCTAGACCGTAGCCTATTGCAATCTTTGAAGCAACCTTTGCTATTGGGTATCCTGTTGCTTTTGATGCAAGTGCCGATGATCTGCTAACTCTTGGGTTTACTTCTATTACTGCATATTCAAAACTTGTTGGATGCAAGGCAAATTGTACATTACAACCTCCCTGTATTCCCAAGGCTGATATTATTTTCAGTGCAGAGGTTCTAAGCATTTGATATTCTTTGTCTGCAAGTGTCTGGGAAGGTGCAACAACAATACTGTCTCCGGTATGAACTCCTACAGGGTCGATGTTTTCCATGTTACATACTGTTATAACATTTCCCTTACCGTCTCTCATTACCTCATATTCTATTTCTTTCCAACCTGATATACATTTTTCAATAAGTACCTGATGAACACGGCTGAGTCTAAGTCCGTTTTCCCCTATTTCTCTCAGTTCTTCTTCATTATAGACGATTCCTCCCCCGGTACCTCCAAGGGTATACGCAGGTCTGACAATAACCGGATAATCAATCTCACGGGCAAATTCTACAGCGTCCTCTATTGTGGTAACAACCTTACTGGCAATACAAGGCTCACCAATACGCTCCATTGTGTCCTTGAAATCCTGTCTGTCTTCAGCCATTTTTATAGCTTCAGTAGCTGTTCCCAGAAGCTTTACTCCATGTTCCTGTAAAAAACCTGATTCTGCAAGTTCCATTGCCAGATTTAGGCCTGTCTGCCCTCCCAGCGTAGGTAAGATGCTATCAGGTTTTTCACATCTTATTATATTTTTTACTACTTCCGCTTTTAGGGGTTCTATATAAACCTTATCAGCTATATTCGTATCAGTCATTATGGTAGCAGGGTTACTGTTTACCAGTACTACTTCTATTCCCTCTTCTTTGAGAGCCTGACACGCTTGGGTTCCGGCATAGTCAAATTCTGCCGCTTGACCTATTATTATCGGACCTGAGCCGATAACCAATACTTTATGTATATCATTACGTTTAGGCATGTGTTATATCCTCCAACTTCTTTTATAAGCTATTTTTTGAATAATCTATCATTTTAATGAACTCGTCGAACAAATATGCTGTGTCTCCAGGCCCCGGTGATGCTTCAGGGTGAAATTGCACAGTGAAAAGAGGAGCATTTTTGTACTTTATTCCTTCGATAGTTCCATCGTTCATATTTATATGGCTTACAGTCATGGTTTCTTTATTAAGTGATTCTTCGACAATTGTATACCCATGATTTTGGGAAGTAATGTAGGTGAGATCCTTTTCTATATCTTTTACTGGATGGTTACAGCCCCTATGCCCGTATTTGAGTTTTATTGTATTGGCTCCGTTAGCTAATGCTGTTAACTGATGTCCAAGGCAAATTCCGAACATTGGCTTTTTACCAATAAGTTTTTTAATTGTATCTATTTGGAACTGACAATCCTTTGGGTCCCCAGGTCCGTTAGAAAGCATTATTCCATCCGGTTCTATTCCCAAAACTTCATCCGCCGTTGCCGTAGCCGGAAAAACATGAACATCACAGCCTCTGTTTAATAATGATCTTACAATATTTTGCTTTAAGCCGTAATCCATAAGAGCTATTTTGTAACCTTCGCCCTTGTAGTGCTTTATTTCATTTGTAGTTACCTGTAATACAGGGTTGCTAATTGTATAGCTGTTTACCTTTGCAAGTTCTTCTTGTATATTTTCAAGCTGTTCTGCCGTAATTATAGTACCTTTCATGGTTCCATTGTTACGAAGAATTCTAGTTAATGCCCTTGTATCAATACCTTCAAGACCTGTTATTTCATTTCTTTTTAAGTATTCATTCAAGGTTTCAATTGATCTCCAGTTACTGGGAGTTTTGCAAAGCTCCCTGACTATAAAACCTTTTACCTGAGGTTTCAAGGATTCAATATCATCTATATTTACACCATAGTTGCCTATTAATGGATAAGTCATACATACTATTTGTCCGCAGTATGACGGGTCTGTCAGAACTTCCTGATACCCTGTCATACCTGTATTAAAAACCACTTCTCCAATTACCTTTCCTTCCATTCCGAAGCTGTTTCCCTCGAATACCGTACCATCTTCCAGCAATAAAAATGCCTTCATATTCTCACCTCTGTGTCTTCTTTTTATTTACCTGCCAAGTGCCGTGTTTAAATCTTCTTTCATTCTTAAAACCTCTGCCCTAGCAGCATCCGCAAATTTCTCTTCAGTATATTCATTTTTCCATGTTTCTGATTTATATGCACAAATTACGCTTCTGGAAGCATTCACAATTGCACCAAGTCCATCTCTGTTGAAGGAATTTGCACAATCTCTTGCTGTCCCACCTTGTGTTCCATATCCAGGAACCAGAATATATGCATTTTTCATAATTGACCTTAACAATTTTGCCTGATTAGGATATGTGGCTCCAACTACTGCTCCAACACTGCTATAGCCATATTTACCCATAAGAGGTTTTCCCCATTCCTGTACATATCCGGCCATAACTTCATAAATGCTCTTGCATTGCTCAGTTACCAAATCTTGAAGCTGACCAGAGGATTTATTGGATGTTTTTACTAGTATGAATATTCCCTTGTCAAAACTTATACAGTCCTGAATAAAAGGTTTAACTCCATCAATACCCAGATATGGACTAACTGTAAGAGCATCTACATCAAAAACCTTTTGCTTTACTCCATCGTCTATTTCAGTTTCACCAAGAAAACTCTTTGAATAAGCCTCGGCAGTTGTACCAATATCATTTCTCTTTGCGTCTGCTATAACAATTAACCCCTTACTCTTTGCATATTTGCAGGTCTCCTGGAAAGCAATTAATCCATCAATTCCATACATTTCGTAGTAAGCAAGCTGTGGTTTAACTGCTGGCACTTCATCGTATATTGAATCAATTATCATTTTATTAAAGGTTAGAATAGCTTCTGAAGCTCCCTTTAAATTTTTACCGTATTCTTTAAAGGCTTTGTCTTTAATAAAAGCCGGCACATATTCAGTCTTTGGATCCAACCCTACAACAGTAGGATTATTCTTTTCCTGTATACTCTCAATAAGTCTGTCAATAAACATTTTTATCTCCATTTCCGGGCAATTTATAAACTATTTTTTAAGCCCAATGCATAATAATTTTTATAACAGTACCTTTTTTCTCACCACAGGGTTTCCGCCCACAATGGTATACTGGGGCTGACCGTATAGTGAAAACCCGTTAAACGGTGAATTTCTGCTCTTTGACTCAAATTTTGAAACATCTACTTTATATTGTTCATTTATATCAAAAATCATGAGATCAGCCAGTTTGCCAACTTCAATGGTACCTTTGTTAAGTCCTAACATTTGTGACGGATTAAAACTCATTTTATATACAAGTTCTTTTAGTGTAAGGTGCCCAGGCTTGACCAGATAGGTAATTGCCAGTGGAAATGCTGTTTCAAAACCAACCATCCCATTTGCGGCAATTTTAAATTCTACATTTTTTTCGTCAATATGATGAGGTGCGTGATCTGTTGAGATAATATCTATGGTGCCATCCTTCAAGCCTTGAATTATTGCATCCACATCCTTTTGTGTCCTTAATGGAGGATTTACCTTTGCATTTGTGTTAAAACCTTCACATGCATTATCCGTGAGTGTAAAATAGTGAGGACAAGTTTCTGCCGTTACCTTTACACCTCTTCTTTTTGCATTTCTTATTAAGTCAACTCCCAACTCTGTACTTACATGAGCTATGTGAATTGTTGCCTTTGTGTATTCTGCCAGTATCAAATCTCTTGCAATCATTACTTCTTCAGCAGGAGCAGGATTGCCTTTTAACCCTAGAATTGATGACTGGAAGCCTTCATTCATAAGCCCTTCGTCTACCAGGTCAAGATCTTCACAGTGTGAAATAATTGTTATATCAAACATTGAGGCATATTGCATTGCCTTTTTCATTAATGAAGAATTACCCACAGGTCTGCCGTCATCTGAAAGTGCAACCGCTCCGGCAAATTTGAGCTCCCCAATTTCACTCAGTTCCTCTCCTTTCAGCCCTTTTGACACTGCTCCAATAGGAAATACGTTTACAATACCATCAGTTTTTGCCTTATTTATTACATACTTAATCAGTGCTTCATTATCCAATACCGGGTTGGTATTTGGCATGCATGCAACCGAGGTAAAACCGCCCTTTGCCGCACTTCTCGTTCCTGTCTCAATATCTTCCTTGTACTCATAACCGGGGTCTCTCAAGTGACAATGAGCATCTACAAGGCCTGGAAATACATACAAGCCATTTGCATCGATTACTTCACATCCAGTTTCATCTATGTCACTTCCTATATCATGGATAATTCCATCCACTGCCAATATGTCTGTAACACTGTCTAAACCGGTTTTTGCGTCCACAACATGTCCGTTTTTAATCAGTAACTTCATTTACGGTTCCCCTCCTTGTTAAAAGATATAGTAGTGCCATTCTCACTGCAACTCCATTAGTTACTTGTTCGTTTATGAAGGACTGTTCTCCGTCAGTAACTGAGGTAGAAAGCTCAACCCCTCTGTTTACAGGGCCGGGATGAAGCACTATTGCATCCTCCTTGGCAAGCTTTAACCTCTTGTCGTCCACTCCGAAAAATCTTGCATATTCTCTTATTGTGGGGAACAACCCCTTCTTCTGACGCTCTAACTGAATTCTTAGTCCCATGACAACATCAGCATCAAGCATTGCTTCCTGAACCGTACTGAAAACATTTACGCCCATTTTTTCAATTTCAGGAGGCATCAATGTGGCAGGCCCGGATACATTAACTTCGGCTCCCATTTTTGTCAGTCCCCATATATTGCTTCTGGCAACTCTGCTGTGAAGTATATCTCCTATGATAGCCACCTTTAGGCCTTTTAATGTACCCTTTTTCTCAAGTATTGTAAACATGTCAAGTAAAGCTTGTGTGGGATGTTCATTCATACCGTCTCCGGCATTTATTATTGAAGATTTTACGTTTTTAGCAAGAAGATGAGGTGCTCCAGACATGGGGTGCCTCATTATTATTATATCTGAGCCCATAGCGTCAATTGTTTTTCCTGTGTCAATTAATGTTTCACCTTTTTGAACGCTGCTGCTTGATGCGGATATATTTGCGGCGCTGGCTCCCATATACTTGGAAGCCAGTTCAAATGAAAGTCTTGTTCTTGTACTGTTTTCATAGAATAGTGTAATGATTGATTTTCCCTGTAGATGCGCTGTTTTTTTGTTGTTTGATGTAACAATACATTTCATTGTTTTTGCAGTATTCAGAATATACTCAATTTCTTCTGCTGAAATATCCCTCAGTCCCAGTAAATCTTTGGATTTCAAGTTCATATTTCTTTTTCTCCTATTCCTTCCCCGTTATAGTAACATTATTTAAACCGTCAATTTCAAAAACATTAACGTGTACTATCTCACTTCTTGATGTAGGCACGTTCTTTCCTACATAATCAGGCCTTATGGGAAGTTCTCTGTGTCCTCTGTCAATTAGTACTGCAAGCTGAATCATTTTGGGTCTGTTTATGTCCATAAGTGCGTCTATGGCTGCTCTTACGGTTCTTCCCGTATAAATTACGTCATCAACAAGGACCAGTTTCTTTCCCGCAATATCAAAGTTTATTTCTGTACCGTTTATAACGGGATGCTCATTTAAGAGGCTTAGATCGTCACGATATAATGTTATGTCTAGAATTCCTACTGGAATTTCTTTACCTTCAACATCTTTTATTTTATTTGCTATTCTGGCTGCAAGAGGAACTCCTCTTCTCTGAATTCCTATCAGAACCAGATTCTCCACTCCCTTATTTTTTTCAATAATTTCATGGGAAATTCTTGTTATAGCTCTTGTTATTGCGTTTTCATCCATTAACTCGGTATGTCCCATAAGTTCGTCTCCTCTCATTTTTACAGCATATATTTAATATAAACCTGTACATACAATTGATTCGCCGATTTTATTACCTACTAAAAAAGCTTCCTGCCATAAGGCAAGAAGCTTAACATATACAAATACAACCATCCTTTGATGATTATACAAAAATCCAAGTATATTTTAATATCTCACCTTATAGCCTCTCTGGACTAATTTAAAGGTAACTCTCTTTTCACATGAAATGATACCATATCAACAACTGCTTGTCTAGACATTTTCTCTCAATTGATTTAATATACTTTGGAAATATTCAGGCACTGCTGTCTCAAACTTCATATCTTCACCGGTAACAGGATGTTGAAATGAAAGTCTCCATGCATGAAGTACCTGGCCTTTTGATTTATACTTTTGCTTTCTCCTTCCATATACCAAATCTCCGATAATAGGATGGTTTATATAGGCCATGTGCACTCTTATCTGATGAGTTCTTCCTGTTTCAAGTTTTAACTCAAGATAGGTGGCATTTTGAAATCTCTCCACTACCTTGAAATGGGTAATAGCATTTCTTCCGTTTTCGATATTAACACACATCTTCTTTCTTTCAACAGGATGTCTTCCTATAGGGGCATCAATTTTTCCGGCGTTTTCATATATAATACCGTCAACTAGCGCAATGTATTCCCTTTTTATATCATGAGTTTTAAGCTTCTCAGAAAGCCTTTCATGAGCAATGTTACTTTTGGCAACCACTAGCAGTCCAGATGTATCTTTGTCAATTCTATGAACAATTCCGGGTCTAATAACCCCGTTTATGTCGGACAAACTGTCACCGCAGTGTTTCATTAGTGCATTAACTAAAGTACCTGTGTAGTTTCCAACAGCAGGGTGCACCACCATTCCCTTTGGCTTATTTATAACTATAATATGCTTGTCCTCATATACAATATCCAAAGGAATATCTTCCGGCTCTACGTCAAGAATTTCAGCGTCGGGAACATTAACTTTTATACTGTCACCCGGCTTCACCTTATAGTTTGACTTTACCTGCACTTCATTGGCCCATATATTACCATCTAAGCAAAGCTTTTGTATATAGGATCTCGAATAGTCTTCCAGTTTGCCAGCAAGCCACGAATCAATTCTTACTCCATCTGTATCACATTCTAAAATAAACTCTTTCAAAGCAACCTCCGTGAACATATATGAATTATTTTGTTTCACCCTGAACCTGTTCTGGTTTAGCAGTTTCAGGTTTTTCTTCTTTATACAGGAACAATATATATATCATAAGTAGAATTGTTCCTACAACAACTAGTATATCCGCAACATTAAAGGTTGGAAAAACGTATGAGCCAAAATGAAATTCCAGAAAATCTACAACGCTTCCACCGCTGAAAATCCTATCGTAAAGATTTCCCAAAGCACCTCCAAGAATAAGCGACAAGGAAAGACGTAAAAACTTATGTTTATACTTTATGAGAAAGTACAATATGGCCAAAGATACTATTGATACCATTAAAATAAGAAAAATCGTTTTTCCTTGTAAAATACTGAAAGCAGCACCTTTATTTTCTAGATGCCTCAAGTAAAAAAAATCCTTTATGACGGTTACGGGATTACCTACAATTTTATCCAATACCCAGACCTTGGAAAGTCTGTCTATTGCAAATCCCACTATAATTATCAACGCCCAAAGCATATTAATCCTCCATTCATTTTTTAAAATATAATTATTGCGGCACATACCACTGTGAAAAATCGTTATAGCTGTTCCATATATTTGGATTTACAGCTCCTTTTATATTTTTACTGCACAATAGACTATTATTGATAAAATACAAACCTATGTATGGCCTTTCATCTAAAACAGTTTTTAAAAGGTTAGTATATAAACTTTTCTGCTTTTCACCATCAGGTTGAGATAAAATCTGTTGAAGATACCCATCAACTACAGGATTGCTGAATTTTGCCGTATTAAGACCTGTCTTAATATTATCCGAAGAGTATGCAAAAGACAAATCGGGTTTTGTTGAAATCTTATATCCCAGCAAAGCCATATCATATGCACCTGATTTTATTCTGTTCTGTACATTCTCCCAAGTAAGCTTTTCAACCTCTACAGTTATTCCATTTTTAGCTAATTGAGCAGCTATTGCATTAGCAGTATTTACTCTTAATTCATTTTCCTGATTAACAATAAGCTTCAGTGAAAATGCTTTACTGTTTGTTTTACTTACATATTTATTATGGGAAAGAACATATCCGTTTTGTGTCATAAGCTGTTTTGATTTTTTTAAATCTGAATACTGTTCAATGTTTACCAGTTGGTTTATCCATGAGTTTGGAAAAAGAGGTAACTCAGCAGGTACAGCTATACCATATGCCGCAGTATCAATAAGCTTTTTCTTATCAATAAAACCTGCTAGGGCACTTCTCAAACTCTTATTTGCCATTGGCCCTTTTGTTATATTCAGGGATAGAAATTCATAATTTTTACTTGGGTAACGTTTTAGTGAAATATCAGTCCGACCAATGTAATTTTTAAACTCACTGTAATCAGTCGTTACAACATCAACATCTCTGGACTGAAAGGCATTAGTAGCTTTTCCTGTGTTCTGAAATATTTTGACCTCCACAGATTGTATATAAGGAGTTGTCAACTCAGAATCACCTTTGTTCCACCAATTATCGTTGGCTTTTAGTTTTACCCCTGTTTTTGCATCATATGAGACAAAAGTATAAGGCCCAGTACCTATAGGTGCAAGATTTTTCTTTGAACTTTTTTCGCTTAGTTTTTCTTTGTTATAGTAATGTATTGGTATAATTGGAAAAGTCAGGCTATATATCATTAAGGCATCGGGTTGTTTCAAAGAAATTACAACCGAATTATTATTACCTGCTGAAACAGATGCAATATTTTGTAAACCCGCCGCATATACACTGCCGTTCTTAGTATCTAAGATACTGTTTATTGAAAACACAACATCCCCTGATTGAAGCGGTGCACCATCATGCCATTTGATTCCATTTTTTAAAGTTATTGTTATTTTTAACCCATCAGCCGAGGTTACTGCACTTTGAGCTAAAACAGGAACCGGCTGCTGTTTCTCATCTAATTTGAAAAGTCCCTCAAATACCAAACCCAAAAAATCTTGAACATACTGGTTGTTTGTTACAATTGGATTAAGTGTATCTACAGGTGTACTGAAAAGACGTACTGAACCTCCTTTTTCAGGGCCTTTGTCCAACACATCATATTTTCCTTCATAGATATCCTCAACCTGATTATTTGATTTTATATTAAGATTAACAGTACATGCTGAAAGCATTAGTCCTGTAATTATCAGTAAAGAAATAAGTCTTATAGATTTTGCCATTGTTTTTCTCCAACAAATAATCTTATTAAAAACATTTTATCTTATTTAAGCATCATAACCGCTGCCAAACTACCCGTTTTCCCTTTATCCCCCCTATAGGAGAAAAAAAGGTCAGTATTGCATTTCGTACATATATCACTTATCAGAATATTCTTTTCTGGAACACCTGTCTCCACCAAAACATGCCTTATGATTCTTTGCAAATCCATATAGTACTTTCCGTTCCTATATTCCGAATACCTATCACACCAACTGAATTTTTCCTTAAAGCTGTCATATACTTCCTTACCTACCTCAAAGCAATTCTTACATATGGAAGGCCCGATTGCAACAATAATATCTTCATAATTGCTATTATAAGTATTTTTCATAAGAACTAATGCTTCGTATGATATATTTTTTACCGTACTTTTCCAACCGGAGTGAACTGCCGTTGTGGCTTTTTTTACAGGGTCAAAAAATAGTACAGGGACACAGTCAGCATAAAAGGTTACTAAAGGAATCCCCGGCTGATTTGTTGAAAGACCGTCAAAACCAACAATATCACTTTCCACAGTCAAACCTTTCCCTGCATCTGCTTCACTAACTATTTTAATTTTTTTGTCGTGTACCTGGTTAGACAGAACCACTTTATTGTAATCAACCCCAATTGCCTCTGTAAGCCGCCTATAGTTTTCACAAACATTTTCTCTAATGTCATTCTTGTTAAAACTAAGGTTCAAAGAAGAAAACTCTCCTTGGCTTACACCTCCAAGTCTTGTAGTAAAACAGTGTGTAAGCATATGCTCGTATTCTTTAAGGTTTTGAAACTGAATATATATTAAATCATTCTTTTGATTTAATGTAATTTTTTCATTGCTTGTTATCATTCTGCCCCCATTATTTTCCGTCAAAAGAATCTGCTACTTTAAATATACGCTCAATATTAATACATTTTCCGGTTTTTTCATCAACTTCTAGGTGAATAGCACAAAACTGTACTCTGCCCCTAGCAACCTCAAATTTCTGAGGCATTCTAGTAATAAATCTCTCAATAATTAATTCCTTATCTACACCAATTACACCGTCATAAGGCCCTGTCATTCCAACATCGGAAATCAACGCAGTACCGCATGGCAAAATTCTCTCATCTGCAGTTTGTACATGTGTGTGTGTTCCTGCAAGACAGCATATTCTTCCATCCAGATACCAAGCAAGAGCACACTTTTCAGATGTGGCTTCTGCGTGCATATCTACAAAAACCACCTTGGTTTTTGATTTTATCTCTTGTAATTCTCTGTCTGCAACCTGAAAAGGACAATCAATGCTATCCATATAAACCCTTCCCATAAGATTTAATACAGCCAGTTCTTTACCATTTGATTTCAGTATAGTGTATCCTCTACCCGGAACATTTCCAGGCAAGTTTGCCGGCCTAATAATATTTTCATCAGAGTCTATAAAATTAAGAATTTCCTTCTTTGACCATGTGTGATTTCCCATTGTAATACAGTCAACACCTGATTTGTATAGCTCCTGAGCAATCAAATAGGTTATGCCGCTTCCTGCAGCTGAATTTTCGCCGTTGGCAATACAAAAATCTATTCCCAGTTCCCTTTTCAGTTGTGGAACAAATTCTTTTACAGCCTTTCTTCCGGGATTTCCAAAAATGTCACCAATAAAAAGTATCTTCAATTCTTTGCCTCCAAAAATTTAATTAAGCTATTATTATTATGTACAGACATTCATTTTTAAGTACGTAATGCCGTAATCTATAACAATTATAATACATATATCAATAAAAAGTAACACTTTAATAGATACATGCTAAATAAATAAAAAAGCGTGGAATCCACGCTTTTTTATTTATTTTAATTAATTATTTTGCATATTCAATAGCTCTAGTTTCCCTTAACAGAGTAACTTTAATCTGTCCGGGATATTCAAGCTCATCTTCAATTTTCTTAACTATTTCTCTTGCTTTCAGAACTATATCTGTGTCATTTACAACATCAGGCTTAACCATAATTCTGATTTCTCTTCCTGCCTGAATTGCAAAACACTTTTCAACTCCATCAAAGGAGTTTGCAATCTCTTCAAGCTTCTCAAGACGCTTGATGTAGGATTCCAGTGTTTCTCTTCTCGCACCTGGTCTTGCAGCTGAAATAGAATCCGCAGCCTGTACAAGAACTGAAACTACATTTGTTGCCTCTACATCACCATGGTGAGAAAGGATTGCATTTACCACATCAGCACTTTCCTTGTACTTCTTAGCCACATCGGCACCGATAGTAACATGGGAACCTTCCACTTCATGGTCAATAGCCTTTCCTATGTCATGCAATAAACCTGCTCTTTTTGCAAGTTGAACATCAACACCAAGTTCAGCAGCCATTATACCTGCCAGGTGAGATACCTCTATAGAATGGTTAAGTACATTCTGTCCGTAACTTGTTCTGAACTTAAGTTTACCTAAAAGCCTTACAAGTTCCGGATGCAAGCCGTGCACTCCTGTTTCAAATGCTGCATTGTCACCTTCCTGACGAATAGTGTTGTCAACCTCTTTTTTAGCCTTTTCAACCATTTCTTCGATTCTTGCAGGATGAATTCTTCCATCAAGAATAAGCTTCTCAAGAGTTAATCTGGCAACCTCTCTTCTTATAGGATCAAATCCGGACAATATTACAGCCTCCAGTGTATCATCAATAATTAAATCAATTCCTGTCAAGGTCTCAAGAGTCCTTATGTTTCTACCCTCACGACCTATGATTCTTCCCTTCATCTCATCATTAGGTAAAGGTACTACAGAAACGGTAGCTTCAGATACATGATCGGCAGCGCACTTCTGAATTGCAGTTGCCAATATATCCTTTGCCTTGCGGTCTGCTTCCTGCTTTGCGTTAGACTCAATTTCCTTTATTAGCGCCGCAGCCTCGTGTTTTACTTCGTTTTCTATGTTACGAAGCAAGTATTCTTTAGCATCTTCTACAGATAATCCTGCAATTCTTTCGAGCTCTTCAGTTTGTTTCTTAACAAGCTCTTCGGACTGCTCTTGCAAAACTTCAATATCCTTCAGTTTTTTATTTAAAGCTTCATCTTTCTGTTCAAGAGCTTCTACTTTCTTATCGAGTGTTTCTTCCTTCTGAACGAGCCTTCTTTCCAGCCTCATAAACTCATTTCGTCTATCCTTGATATCCCTGTCAAGTTCTACTCTGCTTTTATGAATTTCTTCTTTAGCTTCAAGAAGTGCTTCCCTCTTCTTACTCTCACCTTGTTTCAAAGCCTCTCCAACAATTCTTTGGGCCTCCTGCTCGGCACTGCCTATATGGGCTTCTGCCTGCTTTTTTCTGGCCTCAAATCCTCTATCATAAAATATTTTAGAAGCAATAACTGCAATAATTAATCCGCAGGCCAATCCAATTAGAATATTAACTATTATCTTAAACACCTCCTCCTTATTCAGTTTTCAAAGCTCAATTTTCATAATTCGTAATTAACGATTTTTAAATTGGAATAAAAACAGAAATGAACCTATAAAGGTCTATGTACTGTAGAATAGCACAAATAATAATAACTAAGCAGTATATGGCTATGACCGATACAAATAATGTATAAAACTCAATCATATGAGACGTTTTACTAAATATGTCATTTAAACTACACATAATACCAGAATTTTCCTATAATCCTAGCTGAAGCTTTTTTAACATTAATAAAACAAACCTGCATATATATATTAGCCTAAATAGCTTAATAATCAATTAATATAACTCTACAATACGAACTGTCTCTTACTCCATAATCAATTTAATTGTAAACTTATTTAATTTTTATGTCAAGAATGAAAAGTACAAACACTCTTCCTTTGATTTTGTTATTATTGACCAAGGAAGTTACAGACTGTTTTGCAACAAGGCTGCTTTATATGTATTTTTCATCAACATGGCTCTAGTCATGGGGCCTACTCCACCTGTTACCTTTGTAATTGCAGATGCTATTTCGGAAACCTCAGCAAATTGAACATCCCCAACTAGTTTTCCATCTGCTCCCCTTGACACACCTACATCAATAACAACTGCACCCGGTTTTACAAATTCAGGTTTAATAAACTCAGCTTTACCAATGGCAACTACCAGAATATCTGCATTTTTACATACATCCTGAATATTGGCAGTTTTGGAATGACATATGGTTACTGTTGCATTCTTTGCAAGAAGCAAAATAGCCTGTGGCTTTCCAACTATATTACTTCTGCCAACTACAACGCAGTTCTTTCCTGATATTTCAATATTATTTTCTTCCAGCAATTCTACAACCCCAGCTGGAGTACATGGCAAAAATTCAGGTTTTCCAATCATTAGCTTTCCAACATTCATAGGATGAAAACAATCAGCATCCTTATCTGGACTTATTGCTGCAATAACCTTATCTTCATTTATATGCGCCGGTAACGGTAGTTGTACAAGTATTCCGTTTACAGAGGCATCATTATTTAATGTTTCAATTAAATCCAGTAATTCCTCTTCTTGAGTACTTGCAGGAAGAGCGTATTCAAATGATTTAATACCAATTTCAGCACAATCGTTCTTTTTGTGGTTTACATATACTCTTGACGCAGGGTCATCGCCTACAATAATAACTGCAAGTCCGGGATTTATACCCTTTAACTTCAAATCTTCTATTTTTGCTTTCAGCTCAGACTTAACTTTTGCTGCAAGCTCAGTTCCATTCAAAACTTTGGCAGACATGGTTTCTTCCTTTCCTTTTTCCTAAGTATTTTTACAACTATTACATTTTATTTTATCGTTTTTTTCTTGTCAAATTTTTCATGTCACCCGATTTTGATTTAGCATTTGTATAAGCTGTCTTTCTACTTTGTTTTCTATTTTTGTTACTATTTTCCCTATATGTTTGCTTTGTGGATTTCCTGTCTTTTCCAGTATTTGATTTTTTTTCTCCTCTTGAACTTCTTCTTTTGCTGCCTTCACCGGCTGTTTTTCCCTTGCTGGGTACATTACCATACTGCTTGCCTCTTAATGGTTTTACAAGACAATTAGGGCCAAATCCGATAAGGTCTTCTCTATTCGCTTCCTTTAGTGCTTCTATAACAAGATGATAATTTTCCTTTTTTCGGTACTGTAATAAGGCTCTTTGCATGGCTTTTTCTTTAGGTGTTTTTGCCACATAAACCTTCTTCATGTTCCTTGCATCATAACCTGTATAGAACATACAGGTTGAAAGTGTTCCAGGTGTCGGATAAAAATCCTGAACCTGTTCAGGCATATATCCCTGCTGTTTCAAATATTCAGCCAATTCTACTGCAGCATTTAAGTCACTGCCCGGATGGCTTGAAATCAAGTATGGAACTAGATACTGCTCCTTATTAATTTTTTTGTTAATATCATAAAACTTCTTTACAAATCGATCGTAAAGCTGTCTTTTTGGTTTTCCCATTTTCTCTAAAACCCTATCCACTACATGCTCAGGTGCAACTTTAAGCTGACCGCTGACATGATGCTCACATAATTCAGTAAAAAAGTCGTCATTTTTGTCAAGCATTAAGTAGTCGTAACGTATTCCTGAACGAATAAATACTTTCTTAACATCAGGAAGTGCTCTGAGTTTACGTAATAGTTCCAGATACTCAGAATGATCTACTATCAGATTTTTACAAGGTTCAGGATGTAAACATTGCTTATCTTTGCAGACACCGTTTTTAACCTGTTTTTTACAGGCAACATTCCTAAAGTTAGCTGTAGGGCCGCCAACATCGTGTATATATCCTTTAAATCCCTGTGTCCAGGTGAGTTTTTTTGCCTCATTTAATATTGATGCCTGACTCCTTTTTTGAATTACCCTGCCCTGATGAAAATTTAAGGCACAAAAAGAACAGCCGCCATAGCAGCCTCTGTGACTAGTTATGCTAAATTCTACCTCATTAATTGCAGGAATACCACCGTACTTTTCGTAAACCGGATGGTATGTCCTTTCGTACGGAAGTGCATAAATCCTGTCCAACTCAGCAGTTGATAAAGGCATTGTAGGAGGATTCTGAACAAGATACCTGTCCCCGTGGGGTTGTACTAATGTTCTTCCATTTATTGCATCCTGCTCGTTATACTGGATTTTAAAGGCTTCAGCATATACTTTTTTATTTTCCTGTACTGCTTCAAAGGAAGGCAATACAGCTACTTTCTTATTTCCATTTGAATCAATAGCCTCCCTGATTTCAGCAGGAAGTTCTTCGTACCTTGCAAGGTATGCGGTGCCTCGTAAATTCTTGATACTGTGGATAGGAACATCTTTTTTTAGCAACCTGGCCATCTCAGTTATTGGCTTTTCACCCATTCCGTAAATCAGAAGGTCAGCTTTTGAATCTACAAGAATTGATCTCCTTACTTTATCTTCCCAGTAGTCATAATGTGCAAATCTTCTAAGACTTGCTTCAAGCCCTCCTATTATAACAGGTGTATCCTTAAATATCTCTTTTATTTTATTTGCATATACTATAACAGCCCTGTCAGGTCTGTATCCGGCTTTACCACCCGGAGAATACAAATCCGTGGATCTTTTCTTTTTACTGGCTGTGTAATGGTTTACCATTGAATCTATAACTCCTGAGGATATAAGTACACCATACTTTGGCCTTCCCAGTTTCTTAAAATCTTCGTTGTTTTTCCAGTTGGGCTGGGCGATTATTCCAACCTTGAAGCCCTCGCTTTCCAAAACTCTGGTTATTATTGCATGTCCAAAACTGGGATGATCCACGTAAGCATCTCCGCTTATATACAGAAAATCAAGCTGATCCCAGCCTTTTTCATTCATGTCTTCAAAACTTATTGGTAAAAAACTCATTTATTCACCTTGTACTAACCTTGTAAATGTCAGTACTACCTTATTTGTTATTTGATATTTTCTATGTTATTTTAACACAAATAAGGTTACAGTAAACAATAATTACGAAACCAATTCTATAAAATCAGAATTTGATCTCATGTAATCAAAAACGCTGTTACGGGAAATTTCCTCTTTTATGTCTGAATCCTTACTTATTGCCTTCTTTAGATTATCTAGTGCAATATCCTGCTTTTTCATTAATGCATAAACAGCTGCTATATTATAATACAATTCGCTCTCCTCCATTCTGTCATCGAGAGCTTTTCCATATGCCTTGATTGCTTCATCATATTGCTTTAATTCGGTTAATGATGCCCCCAGATAGTAATATACATCCTTGTCCTTTGGATTTAGCTCAACAGCTCTTGCAAAGGCATCTGCAGAGTCTTCATATCTCTCCAGTTCAAACAAAACAACACCCATGTTAAAATAAAGTCTGAAATTGTCAGGATTCACTTTAATTCCTGCAGTATATGCAGCAAGAGACTCAACATGTCTTTGACATTTTGCAAACACTATTCCAAGGTTGTTATATGCATCTATAAAATCTGGCTTTATCTGAATTACAGCCCTGTAACAATCTATTGCTTTTTCTGCTTCATCAGTCTCATCATAGATTAAACCCAGTTTGAAATAACTTTCGTAATTTTGCTGATTACGACTTATGGTTTGCTTATATTCAGTAATTGCATTTTTGTACTCTTTATTTTGAAAATAACATTCTGCAAGGTTATAATGTCCAACATAATCAACGTCGTTAATTGTTATATATGTTTTAAAAACCTTAATAGCTTCGGAATACTGTGCTATCGACATATACAACTTACCAAGGAAGATATATGCTTCTTTCTGCCTGGGATTGTTTTTAATACATGTTTCAAAACGTACTTTCGCCTCTTCTGTATTGCCCAGTTCAACTAAAAGTTTTCCCAGGGATAATGATAGTTCATAGTTGCTATCATCATTTTTCAGTAAATCTTCATAGTACATCACCGCATCTGCTTGCCTGCCTGTTATTGTATAAATCCTGCCAATTCCTTCCTTTGCATTAGTACACTCAGGATTTAATTCCAGGGACTTAAAGAAATTTTCCAAGGCAAGTTCTGTTTTTCCCATATTGAAATATGTTATACCTATATTTACATAAACTAGATATTTTTTTTCAAATTGCTCATTCAACTCCAATACCTTTCTATAGCAAGATACTGCCTCTCTAAACATTCCTTTTTTAAAGCATACATTTCCATAGTTGAAAAAAAGATTTCCTGGAGTTTGTGTAATGTCAAGCATACCTTTATATATTTCGTATGCAAAATCATAATTTCCTTGACTGTATCCGTTCACAGCTTGAATTAATTTCTTTTTTATTCCAAAAAATAAATCATCTTTCAGTGAATTTAATTCAGCAATAATATCATCAACAGAATCTTCATTTTCCAATACATCCATAACTCTTTGGTATGTCTCCGGTGTACTGACAGATGAGGATTCGGGCAAACTATTTTCAGCTTGCGGCATTATTTTATTTTCAACTGTTATATACTCCTGATGTCTTTCTATAGTTCTGTGACCTTTTATCGCTAACCTATAATCCTGTATAATAAAACATAAGGGAATTGCTATCCCGAATGCAATATAGAAAATTTCTACACTATTACTGATTTTTACATCATTCACAAGAGATAGAATTACTATGGTTAATGCTGAAAGCTGAATTGTAAAAGAAACAAGGGTTACAGCCTTTTTAGTTTTTAAAAGTCTGTAAAATACATAAGAAAGAAGTAAAATCATTAATAAAGCATTAAATGTAGTTAAAATAAACATTTTTGCACCCCCACGTATTTTATAAATTTTCTTTAGCTAGTCCACTATCAAAGTGTATATTTATAAAATAGTTATGAGAAAATGCAGATATTTATACCCCGACGGGAAATAATTGATTCAAAAAAATAATGTATGAATTATTTTTTTGTAATCCATACATTATCCAATAATTTTTTTTATATTAAATTATATGTAATATTACTGTTCTGACTTTTGCCTGTCATTCTGGTTCATTTGCATTTCCATCCACTGCTGTTTTGAAATCAGCACTTGTCTTGGTTTACTGCCCTCAAACCTACCAACTATATTTCTTGCTTCCATTTGGTCTATTATTCTAGCAGCTCTTGAATAACCTACCTTGAACTTCCTTTGAATTAGTGAAACGGATGCTTGTCCAGCATCAACAACCATCTCTATAGCTTGATTCAAAAGTTCATCGTTATCTCCAGGGTTTTCATCTTTTCCTGTAGCCTGATCATTTATTTTTTCAATTATATCTTCATCATATGAGGTGTAACCCTGTGTTTTAATAAATTCTACTACTCTTTCGACTTCCATATCAGATACAAATGAACCCTTTACTCTCAAAGGCTTTGGCTCTCCAACAGGATAAAACAACATGTCTCCCTTTCCAAGAAGCTTTTCTGCCCCGCTCATATCAAGGATTGTCCTTGAGTCTACCTGTGACGACACGGCAAAAGAAATTCTTGAAGGTATATTGGCTTTTATAACTCCGGTAATTACATCTACAGAAGGTCTTTGTGTTGCAATAACCAAGTGCATTCCGGCTGCTCTTGCCATCTGTGCCAAACGACATATTGCATCTTCTACATCATTAGGAGCAACCATCATAAGGTCCGCAAGTTCGTCTACTATAATTACAACATGAGGCAACATACCCTCCTCATTATTTGCCTTTAGCATTGTATTGTATCCCTTTAAGTCTCTTACTCCCTTATCAGCAAACAATTTGTACCTGTTTACCATTTCCTGTACTGCCCAATTAAGAGCTCCCGCAGCCTTCTTTGGGTCTGTAACCACCGGTATCAGCAAATGAGGAATACCGTTATAAATTCCAAGCTCAACTACTTTTGGGTCAACCATAAGAAGTTTAACCTCTTCTGGTGATGCCTTAAATAAAATACTCATTATCAAACTATTGATACATACACTTTTTCCGGAGCCGGTAGCACCTGCAACCAGCAAATGTGGCATTTTAGCAATATCTGCAACAACAGTTTCACCTGAAATATCTTTGCCCACCGAAAAAGCAAGTTTTGATGGATGATTTGAAAATTCTCTTGATTCTATAATGTCTTTTAAAAGCACAGCTGACATTTCCTTGTTTGGAACTTCTATGCCAACAGCAGCTTTTCCCGGAATTGGCGCTTCTATTCTTACGCCTGCTGCTGCAAGATTAAGGGCTATATCATCGGCTAAATTTACAATCTTGCTAACCTTTACTCCGGGACTTGGTTGTATTTCATATCTGGTAACAGCAGGCCCACGACTGATATTAATAACTCGTGCATCAACTCCAAAGCTTTTTAACGTATCCTCTAACTTCTTTGCCCCTTCAAGTGCAACATTCTTTAATGCCTTAACATTGAGATCGTCCTTATTTGAATCAAGTAAATCCGTTGAAGGATAATTATATACTCTAGGTTTCTGTATCTCCGTCTGAGGTATAACAACTTCATCTTGATTACTTTCATCAGCATCAACTGTTTCTGTCTCTGAAGGCTGACTTACTTGACTATCTGTATTTTCATCAGGGATACTGTGACTCTCCAAATCGTCAATGGAATTGGTGTCCGGACATAATCCCGCATCCTTTATGTCGGATATTACAAGTTCATCTGCAACATCGTTAAATCCTGTAAGACTAACAGTAAATTCTTCTGTCTCTTCCTCAGCAGCTTCAACCTCTGTCTCCTGATTTTCGGGTTCTGACTCAATCTTATTAGCTGATTTTCCTCTGTTCTCACGCTCTATTTTAAAGTTGATTATTTTTCTCTTTTTATTAGGTTTTTCCTCGCTATCTTCAGTAACTTCTGCGTCATTTTCAGCCTCTTCCTGAGCTTCCATTCTCTCTTGCTTCTTTAACTTTCTGTTCTCATTAGCTGATTTCATTTTATTGGAGAAGTATAACGAAACATTTTTAAGGAAAGCAGCCATAGAAACATTAGTAAGCAAAATTACATCTATAATAGATATAGTTGTAAGAATTATTACAGTTCCCAAAACCTGAAAAGTCATCAAAAACGGCAGACTTAATAGACCTCCGAGTATACCCCCACCGGACAATACTTTTCCGTCCACATAAAATTTTGAAATACTATAAAATAAGCCTCTGCCCGAATACTCTTCGTAATCGAATACTGATACTTGAATAAATGCTGATAGTAATACCAATAGTATTCCAAAATATATTACCCGTCGTCTAAAATTATGACTATCCATTTTAAAAATCATAGCCACACCATACACTATTAAAACAACAGGAACCACATAGGCTACTACACCAAGAAAACCAAGCATAACATTTGTTATACCTTTTCCGAAAACACCCATGGATTTTGTAAATATAAAACTGAAAAAAGACAGAATTCCGAAAGCAAATAGAATAAGACCTAAAATTTCATTTTTATATTTCGAAAAGCCGCTTTCAACTCGTCTATATTTTTTCCTCTTTTTTACTTTTTTGGCCTGCAAAAAATAACACCCCACAGTTAATGTTAAATGATATAATCTACATAAAATATGTTTGTAATTATATCATATTTTCGATTATTATTCCATTAACACACAAAACCCTTGGAAACAGGTCTTTTCGCCTTGTTTCTAAGGGCTTAAAAGTTTTAATTCTGTATTAACTTATTCAGTATCAGTATCTGTGTCAAATAATTGCTTAAGTAATTCCAGCTGAGATAATAAAAGTGTTTCCGACTTGGTTTTAAAAAGGTGGAGTCTTTTCTTCATTTCTTCATATTCAAAACGAATTTTAATAACCTCTTGGTTGGCATCATCGATTATCCTCTGAGCCTTCAATTCCGCCTCTTTTATAATATTTTCTGCCTTTTCATAGGAATTTTTCTTAATTTCCTCGCCGGTTTGCTGCGCTACTATCAGTGTATTTTGAAGGGACTCCTCAATATTTTTGTAATGCTGAATACCTTCATTTAATACTGAAATCCTATCTTTAAGCTCTATATTTTCTTTTATGTAAAGCTCATAATCCTGTATTACACTGTCCAATACTTCGTTAACCTGGTCCTCATTATATCCCATAAAATTTTTCTTAAATTTTATATTATCAAGATCATTAGGCGTATAATTCATAAATGGTCATCCTTTCCTGAGACATCAAATTATTCAAAACGTTTTATAACTATGCTGATTCTGTCCTTTCTGGTGTTTCCTAAAACCTTTTCCAGAACAATTCTTCCCATTCCCCGTATTGAAATTACATCTCCCTCAGCCAACATTTTGGATGGGCTTTGAACCAGTTCCCAGTTTACGTTAACTCTCTGTGCTTTAAAATAGTCCATTATCTTGGTTCTTGACAATCCAAACCCGCTGGATGCAACGGAATCCACACGAAGAGAAGCTACCGTGGTGCTTATGCTCCGTTCTTTCTTATGGGGCGGAGTAAATTGATATATATCACACTCTTGACATTGAACCTTTACATTACCAATTTTGTCCAAATTGTATAATATATATTCCGCTATTTTATCAACAACAAAAACATCTGCAAATTTTTCACTAACAAGTATATCTCCAATTTTTTCTCTTTTGATTCCCAATCCAAGTAATGAGCCAAGATAATCTCTATGTGAAAGCTTATTTTCAATAACGGGTGTTATTCTCAATAAGCTTATAGGAGTATTATAAGGAATATCCTCCTCAATAAAATCACTGCTTATTACAACTATAGTCCGTTCTGCCCCTTCATAACCACCTGCTAATTTATAAAAGACATCTTTAACCCTGTCCAAAACCTTTTTAGCAACAGAAGCTTCATAAGGAGAAAGAAAATCCGTATACGCAAAAGAGGAATAATGGCACTGTTCAACCTTGTCCAATAAACGCGAAACAAGCACCCTATCCTCTAGTTTTGAAACCATCTTTAATAATTCGTTTTTATCCATAAATTCCTAATATACAAATATTCTAAATATACTAAAAACCACATTTCTAATTACTTCAATAAGCAGAAATGCAACAATTGGAGAAAAATCCATCATAGACAGCATGGAATTATTAAATATACTAGATCTGCTCAGCATATTACGAATAGGTGAAAGTACCGGCTCGGTAATAGCATGTAACAAATCTATTAATTTGTTATCCCTTGATATTGGAAACCATGAAAGAACTGCTCTGGCCACCAAAACTAACTCAAAGGCAAACAACACACTATTTATAGCTCTATAAACTGAATACATCTAAAATATTCCTCCAATGTAAGAGACAAAACTATTTTGCCCATGGGAAAACAGTTTTATTTCTTAGTTCATCCTTTAAATCGCCACTAACATCTACATTATTAGGAGCTATAACGAAAATATCACAGGAAACTTTTTGAATGCTTCCATCAAGTGCATATACAGAACCGCTTAGAAAATCAATTATTCTCTGAGCATCCTGCTTTTCAATGCCTTCAAGATTTATAACTACAGGTTTTTTGTTCTTTAAATGATCGCAAATATCTTGTGCATCGTCAAAAGTATTCGGTTGTGATACAACCATTTTAAACTGATTTCCGGTATGAATATTTACAACCTTACCTGACTGCTGCTTTTTTGAGCTATTAAAGAAGTGTGTCTGAATAGGCTCTTCTTTAACATCTTCCTTTGCACTCAATTCCTGCTCTTCATATTCATATTCATCCTCATCAACAGCTTCCCAGCCTACAAAATTAAACACTTTGTTAAGAAGTTTTGACATTTTCAAATACCCCCTGAGTCTTTAGTAAATATATTTTTTGTCCATTGTTCATTTATACTACTTTTGAGGATAATTTCGCTTTCCAAAAATACCTGTTCCGATTCTGACAATATTTGCACCTTCTTCGATGGCAACCTCAAAATCATTGCTCATACCCATGGAAAGATAATCCATACTAACATTATCTATTCTTTTACTCTTTATGTCAATAAAAATGTCGTAAAGATTCTTAAATATAGGTCTTATTTCCTGGGTATTCTCGGTAAATGGGGCTATAGTCATCATTCCCCTTAAAGATAAATTCTCTAATTGGGAAATATACTCCACATATTCATTAACTTCTTCCGGTCGAATTCCAAACTTCGTTTCTTCACCTGAAACATTTACTTGTAATAAAACATTCATTTTTTTGCCTGCTTTACCTGCTCGGCTGTTAATTTCTTTTGCCAGTTCAAAGCTGTCTACAGAATGTATCATATGAACTTTATCAATGATATACTTCACTTTATTTGTTTGCAAATGCCCTATTAAATGCCATTTTATTGATTCATCAAACTTATCGTACTTTTCCAAGAGTTCCTGTACCCTGTTTTCACCAAAGTCCAGAACTCCGTATTCACTAACATTTCTTATTCTATCAACCCCAACGGTTTTAGTGACAGCAATAAGCTTGATGTCTTCTGCTTTTCTCCCGCTTTTTTCTGCGGCGATTTTTATTCTGGAGTATATATCATCCAGGTTTTTATTTATAGTTCCATCAATCAATTATCTGTCCCTCCTGTACGTTTTTTGGATTTAAAATGTATGTATTATAAAGCGCTACTGATGACTCCCCATCGGGATTATCAATTATTGCTGCATCATCATTCATCCCTACTATTTTTACCTCTTTAAACGTAGCTGTATTTCCTTTTAATAAACATATTTTAGCAGTCTGGTTATTGATATTAATATCTTGGAGGCAACTGCGAGGAACTTTCAAACCACTATAACTGGATAATACCACATCAACATTTATCCTTCGCATACCTATAGTTTCATCTAAACCAGTATCATATTTAAACGAAATAACCTTTTTTCCGTTAATAACATCTGAATTGTAATTTATCACTGCATCCATACTGTAGCCTATATCATTAATTCGGAGAGTTACAAGCTTATCCTTAGTCAAGTCCTTTGCTGCTTTTTGGTCCACTACAGCAACCATATAATTATCCAAATCTTTTACTATCTTGGCAATAGGCTCTCCTTTTTTTACATCAACCACATTAAAGTCCCTGTTTGTATTTTTAACTGTGATATTTTCTAAATCCTGAGGAGTAGCACTTTTAATAAAGTTCGGAGTCAGAAGCGATTCGTAACCGTCTATGGCAAAGGATATCAATCCAGCTGAATCAACCCTTACCTCCTTAACATTATTGCTTAGTCTCCTTTCAATTTCGGCTTTTTCGCTGATTAGCCTGTTTATATATTTTGCAGATTTACTGTTATCACCAAATATATCGGACTTTCTGTAAACAATGCTGTCAATATCGGACATAGTATCGTAGCTTTCAACCAAGCTTCCTCTTATTGACTGCTGCCCTAATTTTTTCACCTTTTCAATTATTTCAGAGTCTAGCTTTATTATGTCCCCGGAGAAAACACCTAAATTTTCTTTTTGAGCTTTTTGTGCACTGCTTATTTGCATTTCCTTTTTTTTAAGTTCTTCGTAAGTTGAAACGGGAACATTTTTAACTATAGTAGCTATTCTGTAAAATGCAGGAACCTTTTCACCCTCTACCGCATCCATAACACAATTACCGTCATCAGGAGAATCTATAACCTTTTCATTTCTTATCAATATACCATCAACATTCTGAACTACTTCTATTTTGCCATTCTTCAATATGTCTTTTTCAACAGTATTGCCAAATGTTATGTAAAGCAATGATGGCAGATATATCAGTAGAAAGATTCCCGTAATCAGTGTGCCTGTTTTAATGCCTTTGATTTTGAATACATTCCCCATTTGTTCCCCCTACATATTACCTTTTCTTTAGTGTTATTTATTTTGCATCTACTTTACCATTCCCTGATGGAATAATTTTTGTAAAGCAATAATATTACCCAGCTTTACATGTTCATATACAAGACCACCTTGCATATATGCCACATAAGGCTCTTTGATAGGTGCATCAGCACTAAGTTCAATGGAAGACCCCTGTACAAATGCTCCAGCTGCCATAATAACCGGTGAATCATATCCCGGCATGTCCCATGGTTGTGGTGTAACATAAGAATCTACTGGTGAACCCTTCTGTATGCCTTGACAAAATGCAATAAGGCTTTCTTTATTATTAAATTTTACTGATTGTATTATATCACTTCTGTGTGACTTTACGGAAGGCATTGTCTCAAATCCTGCCAGCTCCATAAGTGCAGCACAAAATACGGCACCCTTGAGGCTTTCTGCTACCACATGGGGTGACATAAATAAACCTTGGAACATAAGCCTGTTATTTCCCAAAGAAGCACCCACCTCTTTGCCAAGGCCCGGAGATGTAAGCCTGTATGCTGCCTGCTCTACCAGGTGTTTCTTTCCAGCTATATAACCGCCGGTTAATGCTAACCCTCCACCGGGGTTCTTTATTAATGAACCTGCTATTATATCTGCTCCTACCTGTGTAGGCTCTAAAACCTCAACAAACTCTCCATAACAGTTATCAACCATTACTATTATGTTACTGTTAACTTCTTTAACTGCTTCTATTACACTTTTAATGTCCTGAATGGATAATGCATCTCTCCAGGAATATCCCCTTGAACGTTGAATCATTGCCATTTTAGTTTTAGCAGACACTGTTGCCTTTATCTTATCCAGTTGAGGTTTTCCATCCTTTAAATCAACCTGTTTGTAAGTTACCCCAAACTCCTTTAAGGAGCCGCAATTTTCACCTCTTATTCCAATTACTTCTTCAAGAGTGTCATAGGGTTTTCCTGTAACAGCCACCAGTTCGTCACCAGGTCTGAGATTTCCAAAAAGGCAAAGTGCAAGTGCCTGGGTACCAGAAACAATCTGATGGCGTACAAGGGCGTCCTCGGTTTGAAATATATCAGCATAAACACTGTCCAGAACTTCTCTTCCCCTGTCATCATAGCCATAGCCAGTTGTTCCATTGAAATGAGAATCGCTTAGTTTGTTTTCCTGCATTGCCTTTATTACTTTCATCTGGTTCAGTTGCTTTATGCTGTCAATTCGTACAAATACCTCTTGCGCATTATTTTCAGCTTGTTCAGCTAATTCGATAACCTTATCATCTATTTCAAACTTCTTCTTTAAAAATTCTCTTGTTTGTAAATCCATTGGTAAAATTCCTCTTTCGTAGTTTATATATACATGATTTTATCTACTTTGTTTTGCTTTATCAAGTTAATTATAAAACTTTTGCGTATCAAATTCCATTTATAGTACAATATATCAAGCATGCTATAACATTTATTGCTGCCATATATGTCAGGAGGATATTAATGATACTAGATAGGATAGTAAATGAGAATGAAGTTGGAAAAACTCTGAAATATGTTTTGAAAAATGAACTTCAGCTTTCTGAAAGACTTATAAAAAAACTAAAATTACAACAAAAAATTTATGTAAACGAACATCCTGAAAGAGTTAATTATATAGTGCAGGCTGCGGACAGGATCAAAGTAATACTTAATTTAGAGGAAGAATGTGAGCATATTGAGCCCCAGGATATACCTCTTGATATTATATATGAAGATGAATGTATGCTGGTTTTAAATAAGCAGCCGAATATAGTGGTGCATCCTACCAGTTACCACCCTCATAACACTATAGCCAATGGCATTGTTTTTTACCTGAAACAAAAGGGTATTACCAAAAAAGTGCGACCTGTCAGCCGTCTTGACAGAGAAACTTCAGGTATTATTATTTTTGCAAAAAACCAGTTTACTCAGGAAATGCTCATCCGGCAAATGCATTCCAATTTGTTTAAAAAAGAATATTTAGGTGTAGTACAGGGTATACCTGAAAAGAATGAAGGGACTATAAATCTTCCAATAGCAAGAAAGCCCGACAGTATTATGCTAAGGCATATTTCCGAGGAAGGCGCACCCTCAATAACACATTATAAGGTTCTAAAGAGCTTTCCTTTACATAATTCTGCCTTATTGGAATTTAAACTTGAAACAGGACGGACACACCAGATAAGAGTTCATTGTCACGCAATGGGTTTTCCAATCTATGGTGACACTTTATATTCTGAAAATACAAATTTATTCATTTCCCGGCAGGCTCTTCATTCATATAGAACTGAGATACTTCATCCTGTTACCCGAAAAGAAGTTATATTCACGGCAGAGCTGCCTTCTGATATAGCCGGATTATTGGAAATACTAAGCAAATAATATGTAAATATTTTACACTAAGTATGTCTTATGATACTATCAAAATAGAAATGTACGTGTCTATATACATAGTAATAGGGGGTAGATAGTTCTATGGATGTACTCAAGGAAAGATATACAATAACAGAACTAAGCACAGCTTTAAATATAACAGACCATGCTTTAAGGTTTTATGAAAAGGAATTTGGGCTAAACATTCCCAAAGATAACAGAGGAAGACGGTATTACACTACTGATCTGGCAAACGTAATGTACCAGATAAAAGCAATGCGTGACCAAGGTCTGGAACTAAAGGCAATAAGGAAAATTCTTGAGGACGAAAATATTATAAAACCTAAAGATATTAGTATCCCTATACCGGTTGAACAACTTCCTGCCGTGGTTTCAAAAAGAATGGAAGAACTGAGCAGTGCTGAACTGTCTATGATACTAGATGCCTTAAACGGTATTAAAGAGCAGCTTTTTAATAATGTTGCCGCAGAATTTGTAAGCACTCGAGAACATATTTCAAAGGAAATTCATAGCTCCAAGCTAGAACTTGGAGCTTGTGTTGAAAATAGTTCCCGTAAGCTGGAAATTAAAATGGACAAGCATTTTCAGGAGGTAGACAGGTATATTACCAATTGGAGAGAACGAAAAAACACAACTCTCGCAGGTAAACTGAAAAAGCTCATCGGAAAATAGGCGATCCCCTTTCCAATCTGCAGATAGGAATTCATAATTCCTATCTGCTAAAAACTTTATATTTTAATCCTTCAACGCTATACCTTTAGCATCTTTATTAATAGAACCGGCAAGAATCAAAATACCTTCTATAAGTCCCCAAACCCAAATGATTGGTGAAAATATAAAGCAAGATAAAACCGTTAGTAACAACTGTGCAAGACCAATCCCTATATATCCTAGATAAAATCTGTGAACACCGAACATACCCAGGAAGATTCCAAACAATCCTGCAGCAAGCTTTGATTTTTGCTGTCCGTAATTAGTTAAACTAAATCCACATTTCATACATATTTGAGACATTGAATCAGTTGCCTCACCGCATAAAGGACAAAAATTATTCCCTTTTCCTGTAGGAACCCCACATGTAACACATATAACAGCCTGATCATTCATAACGTTTCCGCAATTTCTGCAATACATAAATATACCTCCTGATTTTTTCAAAAATATATGGTTAATAATATTTAATTACTGAACATACAAATTTCTTAATTGTATTTACATTATAATATACGATTGTGAAGATTGTATGTCTGATTATTTTATTCTGCTTTATATATTAATTTATCAAAAAAATAAAATCAATAATACAATGCATAAACTTTAATATTATTGCAATGAAAAATCATATAGTATATAATTCTTATGGTATTTTTTGATGTTACAAACCATGAGAGGATAGATATATAAATGAAATTAGGAATTGTAGGACTACCTAACGTAGGAAAAAGCACCCTTTTTAATGCTATAACAAAAGCAGGTGCAGAAAGTGCAAATTATCCGTTTTGTACTATTGAACCAAATGTTGGAATTGTAGCTGTTCCTGACGAAAGACTGGACATGCTTGCAAAAATGTATAACCCTGAAAAAGTAACCCCTACTGTAATCGAATTTGTTGACATTGCAGGACTTGTTAAAGGTGCAAGCAAAGGTGAAGGATTGGGAAATAAATTCCTTTCTCACATAAGAGAAGTTGATTCAATAGTTCATGTTGTAAGATGTTTTGAGGATAGCAATATTGTTCATGTTGACGGTTCCATCGGTCCAAAAAGGGACATTGAAACAATTAACCTTGAATTGATTTTCTCAGACCTTGAAATGATAGAGAGAAGAATCGACAGAACAAAAAAAATGCTTAAGTCAGGAGACAAAAAATTTCAGGTTGAATTGGAGCTTTACGAATCCATAAAGGCACACCTTGAAAGCGGAAAACCAGTAAGGTCAATGTCTTTTGATCAAGAGCAACAGCAGTTGGTTGACCAGTTGTTTCTTATAACAATAAAACCTGTTCTTTATGCTGCAAATGTTTCCGAAGAAGACCTATCTTCTCTGGATAACAACAGATTCCTTGCGGAGCTTAAAGAAGTAGCTGCTGAAGAAAATTCAGAAGTTATGGTAATTTGTGCAAAGATTGAGGAAGAAATTGCTCAGCTGGATGATGCTGAAAAAGCTGACTTTCTCGAAGCTATGGGATTGGAAGAATCAGGTCTGGACAAGCTTATTAAAGCAAGTTACAAAATTTTGGGACTTATAAGCTATTTGACTGCCGGTCCACAGGAAGTAAGAGCATGGACTATTACAAAAGGAACTAAAGCACCTCAGGCTGCAGGAAAAATCCATAGTGATTTTGAAAGAGGTTTTATCAGAGCTGAAATTGTAGCTTATGATGATTTAATTAGCTGTGGTTCATATACCGTTGCAAAGGAAAAAGGTCTGGTTCGTTCCGAAGGTAAAGAATATGTGATGCAAGACGGAGATGTTACATTATTCAGATTTAATGTTTAATTTTACAATTATAAAACCTGCTGTTTATTAAAAACAGCAGGTTTTACCTTTATATTCACCATTGCTTATTCTGCACCGTATAAATCCCCTGTAAACATTAATTTTTCTTAAGGAAGGATGTGTCTCCTGCTATAATCTGAACATGATTTTTTGTAAAATCTGCATTTCCCATATAGACATGATAATGTCCACCGTATACATAAATAGCAGGACTAGTGGCAATTCTATAATGATGAACATGACCATCTTCTAACGTAGTTGATCCTTCAATATAGTGTATATGCCCTATCTGGTCACTAGTTTCATTAGTATTGCCGGAATATTGATGAACGTGTCCTTTATTATTTGAAGTCTTTCCGGCAAAACTATGTGAGTGAAGCGTATTTCCCATATTACCTTGTTTCCCTCCTTTATAATTCATATGCGGACAAGATTACATAAGTTAACCGCTTGATACTATTTTATGTTTACATATTTCTTTTTGTTACACATTTTAGAAAAACAAAAAACCCGAATTTATGTTTTCGGGTTTTGTTATGTAAACAATATATTTTAATTTTCATTTTCTGAAAGTGCCGTTGTTACCTCTTCTATCTCTTCGCTATTTAAAATTTCATTTAAATCAATTATTGAAAAAAGCTTCCCGTCATTTTTACCTATACCTTTTATATATTTCTTGCTGTTTAATTTTATAACTGCTTCAGACCTATCAACAGAATTCTCATTTAGATTTATTATTTCAGTAACATTGTTTACCATAAATCCGTATAATTGATCATCCTTTTCAGTTATTATTATCTTTGTCTTTTTTGTTACCTCTGATTCTCCTAAATTAAATCTCTTATTAAGGTCTACCACGGGAACTACTTTTCCTCTTAGATTATATATTCCTTTGATATAATCGGGCATTTGTGGAACTAGTGATATTGATCCATATTTCTCTATTTTATAGACAATTGAAGTCTCCACACTACAAAGCTCATTGTTCAATTCAAATACTACAACCTGTATGTCGTTCATTTTTCCAACCCCCCGAAGAATAAATTAAACTCTGCCATATTTATATTATCACACCGAATAAGCTTTTTAAAGAAATATTGATAGATTCTTTTATAATCAAAATTTTTTTGTTATAATACTCTTGTGTTTTATGCAAAATGATTTATAAGGATTGGTTATATTTATGGAAAAGAGTAGAATTGAACGATTGAATGAGTTAGCAAGAAAGGCAAAATCGGGTTCTCTTACGAGTTCTGAGTTAGCTGAAAGAGATAAGCTAAGAAAAGAATATATCGAAGCATTTCGTGCCAATTTAAAGGCTACGCTTGACAACACAGTTATTGTTGACGCTAACGGAAACAGAAGAAGTCTTAGAAAGGACAATTAATTTCTTAAATATTCGGGTTTATTAGCAATAAACCGGGAACAGGGTATAGTAACACCTTTCCCGGTTTAGTTTATGTCCTGTAAGCTTTAATTTATATATTTCCCCATGGGAGGCAACTTCTCTAGTACCTTTTTTTCTAATTTATCCAGTACCTCTTTTGCAGTCCTTATATCCGTGTCCATATCATCCCTGAATTTCATAACAGCAACTTCATCATCGAGCATATCTGATTCTGAAAAAGGAAAACTATTCCTTATAGCCTGTATCTCATTCTGAACTGCTTCTCTTCGCTCTTTAATTGCAGTAATCTGTTTTTCCAAATCTTCATATTTTTCGCTTATATGGGCAAAATCTTTAATAACTTTTTTATGAAGCTTTTTAAGTTTTTCTATGTCTCCCTGTTTATATGCCTTTTCTACTGTCTTCCAGGTTCTTTTTTTACTTTTATCTTGATTCATTTCCAACTCAGGATGAATATAACTTGCTATTTCCAGATATATTTCCTTCATTTCCAATTCACTTTCACGTCTCTTCTTTTCCATTGCATAGTCTATTGAATGAACGTACTCTATTTCTAAACGCATTTTTTTAAGTACTTCGTAGTGCTTTTTAAATTCCTTTTCCAATTCTCTGTCAATGTATGAAAAGTCTATTGGTATTTTAAATTTTTCACATGTTTCTATCATTTCTAGTTTTAGTTTGTTTCTGGCAATAGCAAGTTCAAGTTTATGAAGCTCATACCTTGGTTCTCCAAGTTTGGCTACAAATTCATTTTTAAGAATTTCAGCCTCATACAGCATCATGTAATCCTTCTCAACTAAAGCTTCTGCCAAAAGTTTCCTATTTAATATGTATAGTTCAATTAATTTATTCACTTAGCAACACCTATCTTTATTATTTAGTCACTCTGATTATTCTCATATTGACTTAAATATAATTTTTGATAAAATCCATTCTTTTTCAGTAAGTCTTCATGACTTCCCTGTTCAACAATCCTTCCATTATTCATAACAAGTATAACATCCGCTTCTTTAATGGTTGAAAGACGATGGGCAATTATAAAGCTTGTCCTTCCTTCCATCATTTTCAAAAAAGCTTTCTGTATATTTAACTCCGTTCTTGTATCAACACTGCTGGTAGCCTCATCCAATATTAGCATAGGAGGAATAACCAACATAACTCTTGCAATAGTCAATAGCTGTCTTTGGCCCTGTGACAAGTTACCTCCACCCTCTGTCAACTCTGTTTCATAACCTTTTGGAAGTCTCTTGATAAAGCTGTGTGCATTTGCTGAAACTGCAGCTTTTTTTACTTCTTCATCAGTAGCTTCAGGTTTTCCATATGCTATGTTTTCACGGATTGTCCCCGCAAAAAGCCATGTGTCCTGAAGAACCATTCCAAAAGACTGTCTAAGACTGTCTTTTGATATTTTGCTTATACTTTTATCATCAATATATATATTCCCTTTATCGGTTTCGTAAAAACGCATTAACAGATTAACAAGAGTTGTTTTTCCTGAACCTGTTGGTCCAACTATTGCAATCCTCTGGCCTTCCTTAACATTAAGGTTAAAGTCTTGTATCAAAGGCTTTTCCTTAACATAAGAAAATGAAACATCGTCGAATCTAACATTGCCGTTAGTTTTCTTTAATTCAATCTCTGTAATATCAGCCCGTTTCTCAACTTTTTCATCCATTACCGCAAAAACTCTTTCTGCAGAAGCAATAGCACTCTGTATCTGAGTAGTTACACTTGTTACATTGTTTATGGGTTGAGAAAAGTAGGTTGAATATGTCAGAAAGCTAGAAATATAACCGATACTTAACCTGCCGGCCAGTGCAGCTATACCACCCGTCATTCCAAGTAAAACATATGTTATATTGTTTACCAAACGGGTAGACGGGTTTACTAAGGATGAATAAAACTGTGCCCATCTTCCACAGGTATACAAACGTCCGTTAATTTCCTCAAATTTCTTCTGAGCTCTTTCCTCATAATTGAATGCTTTTACAACCTTCTGATTTCCTATAATCTCTTCAATATAACCATTTAACTCGCCATTAACCTTTGACTGTTCCTTAAACATTTTTGATGAACGCCTTGTTATAAATGATGCGATTAAAAATGTAACAGGTGTCATTACAATTACTATAAGTGTAATCCAAGGATTCAAAACAAACATAAAAATAAGTGAACCCACAATGGATATTATACCAGTAAAAAACTGAGTAACAGACTGATATATCCCTTCACTTATATTTTCCATGTCATTTGTTAGCCTGCCCATTATATCTCCATGGGGCTTTTGATCAAAAAACCGTAAAGGCATTTTGAGAATATGGTCAAATGCATCTTTTCTCAACTTCTCTACTGTTTTATTTGACAATACAGCCGTAATTACCTGCAAACTCCATTGAAAAAAAGCACTTACTAGATACAAAATTACTATAATTATAACAATATTTAGTATACTTTTGAAATCCACCTGCCCTTGTCCAACAATAGCATCAACACCTTTACCTATTATAAATGGACCTGCTACCATAAGTATATTACTTAATGCTGCAAATAGCACTGCTCCCAACAGATATGCCTTATGGATTAAAATGTATCTGCAGAGGCGTTTAACGGCATCACTTTTCATGACTTAGCTACCTCGCTTTTTCTTTGTGAATAGTATATTTCTTGATAAACAGCGCAAGATTCCAGCAATTCTTCATTTTTACCTATTCCTGCTATTTCTCCGTCTTCCATTACTATAATTATATCTGCGTCTCTGATTGCAGCTACTCTTTGTGTTACCATTATTATTGTAAGCCCTTTGAGATTATCCTTGATTTGTCTTCTTAAAGCTGCATCTGTAGCATAATCCAAAGCACTTGTACTGTCATCCAAAATAAGTATTTCAGGCCTTTTGACCACCGCCCTTGCAATTGCAAGTCTCTGTTTCTGCCCACCTGAAAGATTCCCTCCGCCCTGGGTAATGTGAGTCTTAATGCCCTCAGGTTTTTGCTTTATAAATTCCATTGCCTGTGCAATTTCGGCAGCCCAATAAATATCCTTTTCATGTGCCTGCTCATTTCCCCACTTTATGTTTTCCTCGATAGTTCCTGAAAATAGCACTGATTTCTGAGGAACAAGTCCTATTTTTTGTCTTAACTCCTGTTGTTTGATATTCCTAATATCTAATCCGTTTATCAAAATTTGGCCATCCGTAGTATCATAAAATCTGGCAATAAGGTTTATAAGTGTGGATTTTCCTGACCCGGTAGAACCTATTATACCTACTGTTTGTCCACTTTTTATTTCAAATGAAATATTTTTCAAAGCGTATTCGGAGGCTTCATCATATGTAAATTGTACATTTCTGAAGTCAATCAATGGTTTACCATTTGAATCGTCACATATAGACTGAACACCTAATTCATTGTCTAATCTGTCCACTACAGAAGGCTGAGTCTCCAATATCTCATTTACCCTGTTTGCTGAAGCTGCTGCTTTTGTAAATGTAACAACCAAATTTGCAAATACAATAAGTGCGGAAAGAATCATATTTATATAGTTGATATAAGCAATTATTTCACCTTGAGTCATTGTACCATGATATACCTGTATTCCGCCAAACCATAGTATTGCAGCAACACCAAGGTTAACTATAACCGTTGTAGCCGGATTTAGAAGTGCTGAAACCTTACCTACACTTATAGACATATCTGCATACTGGGTGTTACCTTTTGAAAAACGTTCTCTTTCCTTGTCCAGTTTTGCAAATGCACGTATTACTCGGACTCCGGACAAATTTTCACGTATTATTACTGACAATATATCAAGCTTTTTCTGTACTGCTTTATAGAGCGGTATTGTTCTTGACATTATTAAATATATAACCACTGCAAACAATGGCATTGTTATAAATAGTATTACGGACAGCTTAAAGTTGATGGTCATCGCCATTATCAAACCACCAATGCAAAGAAAAGGAACTCTGACTACAAGTCTTATTAGCATAGCCACCGCAAACTGGAGCTGATTTACATCACTGGTTATTCTATTTATGAGAGAAGGAGTTCCTATTTTATCAAGTTCATTAAAGGAATATTCTTGTATTTTTTTAAATAAAAGGTTTCTCATTGATGTTCCAAACCCTTGTGAAGCTATAGATGCATAATACTGGCATATATATGCAGAACCAGCTCCAGTTATGGCGATTGCAACCATTATCCCTCCCATCATGTATACATATGATGGATTGTTTGCTTTTACACCATTGTCAATGAGTTTTGCCATTAATAAAGGTATTGTTAATTCAAGTATTGCTTCAAACAATTTAAATGCCGGACCTAAAACAACTTGTTTGAGATATGGCTTTAAATATTTTATTAATTTAAACAATGAATAACTTCCTCCAATTTTACGTTAACTTATTTTCCCAAAATTACAACTAACTAAAGATACATGTCTTCAAGTATTGCTAAACCAGTTTTTGTTTTAAAGTACTTATTTCTAACAGCAGTTACAGCATTTCTATCCATGTCATCTTCATATATGTTCACGAGGAAATCCGCTTCAACCAGTATTTGAAAATCTATTCCATCTATTTTATTATAACTGTGGTGATGTCCTATTATATAACAAACCCGTTCAATAATATCATTATCTATATGGTATTTATTCATTATCGCTTTAGCTATTGCAGGTCCTTCCTTTTCCTGATATGGTCCCGCAGATGAATTATACTTTTTTTCAGCCTCTTTGATTCCTATATCGTGAAGTATTCCAGAAAGGTTTACAATCAGCAATTCTTTATCATCAAGCTGCTCTAATGCGCCTATAGTATTACAAAAGCTATAAACCTTTAAAGCATGGTTAACACGTTTAACATCTTTGTTAAAATAGTTTATCATTTCCTTTATTATTTTGTCCGAATTTAGTATCATATTTGTCCCCCTTTAGTCGAATTTACCCATTTCTATCAATTATATTTCATTGATATTTGAAAAACAATGCACATAATAGAAAATTTCACAGGAGAGCTTTTGTGTTTATCTTTTTCATGATTTCCTTAACATAGCTTATAGAGGACTTAAAATTGAGAGTACTATTGCCAATCCCGCTATTTCTATACCTTTTCTTAATTTAATGAATCTAGGGATTGGTCTTTTGGTTTATATAATTTTACCTAAGATACCTTTTGTAAGGAGATACCTGATATAACCACTTTGATTATATCAGGCTATATTATTCCATCCCCAAAGAAGAAATACTACTGCGAGAAGCATAATAATTAATCCAAGTATCTTTTTATTCAAGAATACTCCCTCCTCTAAAGCATTCAAATATTCTAAAACACATCTACGTTTCCTAGTATAAATAATAAATATGTTTTATTTGTGTCTTATTTGTAACTTTTTCTAAAAAAAGTATTTATTAGAGAAGTGGTGATAATAGCCTGCAAAGGCTTTCCAACATTTTTGACACTGTGCCCCTTTTTTTATAATCTTCTTCAGTTACCTCCTTGCATATATTAAGGTCATTGTAGAATATCCTTGAACATTTATCAGTAATTTCACGGCCGTACATAAATGCATTGATTTCAAAATCCAATGAAAAACTTCTCATATCCATATTTGTAGAACCTATAGAACAGCAAGTATCGTCTATTACTATCATTTTTGAATGTAAAAAACCTGGATATAGGTAAACCTTTACTCCAAAATCCATAACGTCTTCAATATAGGATGTTGTTACCTTATACACAACTCTTTTGTCAGGTACTTCAGGTATCTGTATAATCACATTTACTCCCGACATTGCAGCATTTTGAATAGCCTCAAGAAATGAATCATCCGGGACAAAATAAGGGGTTTGAATGAGAATGGAGTATTTTGCAGAATTAATCATTTTTATCATGCCCCTCTTTATCTCCTCTGCATTGGTATCGGGTCCGCTTGACACCATTTGAATAGCTACATTTCCACATTCTTCTTTTTTGATTGGTTTAAAGTACATATCCAACCTTCCAAAGTCCACTTCTTTTTTGGAAGCATACAACCAATCAGTCATAAACCTAAGTTGAAGGCAATAAACGCTGCTTCCTGTTATTTTTAGATGAGTATCCCTCCAAGGCTTGATTCTTTTGTGCAATCCCAGATATTCATCACCTATATTAATTCCTCCAACATATCCTATCTTTCCGTCAATGACCACTATCTTCCTGTGATTTCTATAGTTGACTTTAAGGTAGTTGTCTATTGAATTTGAAAAGAAACTTAGTACCTCTCCTCCGTTATCTATAATAGTTTTAAATGCTCTATACGGAAAAAAAAGATTTTGCCCATGATCGAATAGTACTCTTACAACAACACCTTGTTTTGCTTTTTTAGCAAGAGCGTTTATTATCTTTGTACCGATTTTATCGTTTTTAATAATGAAATAAAGCATATGAATAGAAGTTTCAGCACCTTCTATATCCCTTAACAGAGAATCGTATTTATCCTGAGTGTAAGTGAATATCTCTACTTTGTTGTCATTTGTAAAAGGACTTTGGGACAAATTAATATTAAAGTTTATGAGCTGCTTTACATAATGATTATAGGATTCCTCAAACATGGTTTCATCATATGAAACAGTACCTAACGTTTGGTAAATCTCTCTACTGTACTCAACGTCTTTATGATTTTTTATATGAAATTTCTTCTTTTTTAAATTTAATGGCCTACCAAATATCAGATATAATAATAAGCCTGCTACAGGCAGTAGAGTAAGGGCTAAAATCCAACTCAAAGCACGAACAGGCTTTTTTCTTTCAAAAAAGAGTGCTGTTATAACAAAAAAAGTGTTTGATATTATTATAATTAACGAAAGTGCTGAATATAAGTTAGTATTCATATCTCACTCCAGCTTTAATTGTTTCAGATAATCAAGTTTTCTGTACTCTTTTCCGATATGCTCCTTTATGTATCTTTTAGATATTTCCCCTAATTCTTTTATTGATTCCTGGGAAAGTGAAAAATTAAACAGCTTTTGAGGGCTGCTAAATATTATATATTTTAACGCTTTGACTGTACCCGGCAGCAGAGATATAGACCTTGACTTTGGATTTGAGCAATCCTTACAAACCAGACCCGAACTGTCAAAATCAAAGTACATATTCTCATCCTGTGCTTTTTTACAGTATACACAACTTATAACATGGGGCTCATATCCCAACAGGGACATGAGCCTTAATTCAAAAACTCTGGTTACAAGTTTTAGTGGACGGTTGGTTTTGGATATTACGTAGAGTGTGTTTAATAAAAGCCGAAGAACCTCTTCCGATGGTTCTCCCTCCTGAACATTATCCGAAATCAACTCAAGTATATGAGAGCAGTATGTCAGTTTTTCAATATCATTTCTTATTTCATAATTCGGCTCTATTACCTGACAGCTTGACATGTTGTAAAGTTCTTTTCCTTTAAACAACATATATTCACTATAGGCAAAAAGCTGTGACCCTGCACTCAATGAACTTTTAGCTCTTCTTGCATTCTTTGCAGCTATTGATATTTTACCTTCTTCAGCAGTAAGTACCGTTATGATTTTGTCAGCTTCACCGGTATTTACTTCTTTAATAACTACTCCCTTATAATTAACATAACTCATTATTAACCCCGATTTGTTGCTTAAACTTCTGTTTCCTCTTGCATGACATTCTCTGCTGTCTCAGACTTAAACTTTTCTTCGATCTCTTTCATCAGAACATAAGAATCAATACTTCCTGTTGTTTTAAAAACATTCCATACAAAGTCCAGTAACATAAATGTCATCCCCCTTGGCATAAATATTCTGTTAGAATTATTTTTTCTACATAATATATTCTCTCACAATCCACCAAGAGTATACCCTTTATTTCTTACTGGTTTTATAACCCAGTGTTTTGAGCATATTATCACTATTTCTCCAGTCTGGCTTTACTTTGACCCACAGTTCAAGAAAAACCTTAGTATCCAACAGACGTTCAATTTCGTATCTTGCCGCACTTCCGATTTTTTTAAGCATATTTCCTTGCTTACCTATAATTATACCTTTATGGGAACTTTTTTCGCAGTATATAGTAGCCTGAATATTTATAAGCCCATCTTCTCTTTCCTTGAAAGAAGTAACTTCCACACCAACACCGTGAGGAACCTCGTCATCAAGATTAAGAAGAACTTTTTCCCTTATCATTTCAGCAGCTATTACTTTTTCAGGCTGGTCTGTAAGCATATCTTCTGAAAAAAACTGCGGTCCCTCTGGAATATGTTTTAGTGCTTCTTTTATTATTATATCTATACCATCATTCTTTAATGCCGAAATTGGAATGATTGACTTAAAGTCCATAAGTTTATTGTAGCTATCTATTATTGTCAGCAATTTTTCCTTATTAATTAAATCAACTTTGTTCAGTATAAGAAAGACAGGAGTTTTAGCCTGCTTTAACTGTTGTATGATGCTAATATCCTGAGCTCCCGGTTGTGCATTCGCTTCAACCAAAAACAGAACTAAATCAACTTCCTTTATTGTCTCGGAAGCAACGTTTACCATATATTCACCTAGTTTGGTTTTTGGTTTGTGAATACCCGGAGTATCAATTAATATAAGTTGACATTCTTCATTTGTTATTACACCTCTTATAGTATTTCTTGTAGTCTGGGGTTTGTCCGACATTATTGCAATTTTCTGACCTGTTATCGCATTTAAAAGTGTTGATTTTCCTACATTAGGCCTTCCTATTACTGATACAAAACCTGATTTATATGACATTGTCTCCTCCAATAAATTATTAAAATGTTCTAAATGCGTTTGGAAGTAAATCTCCAAGCCTTATTTTTTTATATTCACCATTTTTTTTAGTACAGATTAATTCCATATCATCATCTGCAAATTCAGCCATTACTTGCCTGCAAATACCGCAGGGATATATGTAATCCTCGTCATCACTGGCTATAGCGATTTTATCAATCTTTATTCTGCCCTCTTCTGAAACAGCCTTAAATATTGCAGTTCTTTCAGCACAGTTTGTTGCGCCAAAAGAAGCTATTTCAACATTACAGCCAGTATATACTTTTCCTGAGGCTGTTAATAGTGCAGCCCCCACCCTGAATTTAGAATAAGGGACATAGGCTGTATCCATGGCCTTTCTTGCACAAGATGCTAGCTCCATATCATTCATCTTGATGCCTCCTTTTTTATTTATAACAATATGCTAGTAACATACTTAATTTATGTATAACTTTATCCCACAAAATAAGTAATCCTATTACAATACTAAAAATTGCCGATACAAATACTGCACCTGCCGAAACGTCTTTAATTATCTTTGCTTTTGGGTGGTATACATCAACTATTATGTTAACTACAACTTCTACAGCTGTATTAATCAATTCGAAGCAAATTACCATTGCTATTGTAAGGCATAGAATAGTAAACTCAATTTTGCTAACCCTAACCCACAAGGACAGTAATATTACAATAGTCCCTATTGCCAAATGAATTTTCATGTTTCTTTCATTTACAATAGTATACCAAATACCTTGAAAAGCATTATTAAAGCTCTCTATAGGATTTCTGTTTTTCATAGCACTCCTCAATCTCTAGGAAGTCCAATCTCCTTTAAAATATCCTCTTGTTTTTTAAACATTACCTCTTCCTCAGTCTTTTCCATATGATCATATCCTAAAAGGTGAAAACAGGAATGGGCAGTAAGAAAAGCCATCTCTCTTTCAAAACTGTGGCCGTAGGCTTCCGCCTGTCTCATGGCAGTTTCAGCAGAAATAATAATATCTCCCAGAATCAACTCTCCCATTTCAAGGTCATAGTCCCCTTCATCAGATATAAGCTTACCATCTTTAAAATCTACCATAGGGAAAGAAAGAACATCTGTAGATTTATCTATATTCCTATGTTCTTTGTTTATATCTCTTATCTCCTCGTCATCTACAATTAAAACACTTATTTCGTAATCTTTCTCAAGCTTCTCTGACTTCATACACAGTTCTATTGTTTTTTCTATAAGTCTTTCTATTTTTTTGTCTAATATGACTTTGTCCTGCTCATTTTCAATTATTATCAAGTTTTTTTCCTCCACCAGTCCTTTTAACTTCCAAATCCTTTTCCTTATTATACTCTTCCTTTTCCTCAATAAAAATATCCTTTTTCAACGATTCTTTTATTTCAGGATATTGTTCTCTCGCATGGAAATACCCGCTGAGCACTCTCATAAAGGAATTCGCTATAGTATCAAGGTCTGAAAGAGTAAGCTGACACATATCCAGTTGACCGTCATCAAGCTTATCCTTGATTATTTTCCTTATCAACCCTTCTATTTTCCCTTCCGTTTTGTCTGTCATTGATCTTACAGCTGCTTCTACCGAATCAGCCAACATAACAACAGCCGCTTCTTTCGTTTGGGGTCTTGGACCTTCATATCTGAAATTCTCCTGCTTTATTTCTTCCTCTCCCCCAGCTTTCAATGCCCTATGATAAAAGTAAGCTACCAGAGTTGTGCCATGGTGCTGTTTTATTATATCTCTGATTGCAGTAGGAAGTTTATACTTTATAGCAATATCTACCCCATCCTTGGCATGTGATGTTATGACTAGAGTACTAAGATTGGGGGTCATCCTGTCATGAGGGTTTTCGTTCATCTGATTCTCTTTAAAAAAGTCCGGTCTTTTCAACTTTCCAACATCATGAAAATAAGCACCTGCTCTGGACAATAAAGCATTTCCTCCTATATCCTCCGTAGCTATCTCTGCTAAATTTCCTACCATGAGACTGTGATGATAAGTTCCAGGTGCTTCTATCAGTAATCTTTTTAACAACGGATGATTAGGATTAGAAATTTCTAGCAATTTTAATGGCGTTACAATATTAAAAACACTTTCTAAAAATGGCAAGAATCCTATAGTAAGTACCATTGATACCAGCCCGTTTAGAAAGACTGCTATGCTGTCAGTTATTATTGTTTGCAGGTCACTTTTGTATATAAAGTTTAGTGCAGTTATAAGCACGACATTTATCAACCCAAGCAGTATCCCATTCATGGACAATTTGCTGCGTTGGCTTGCTTTTGTTACAAGAAAAGCAGAAATAACCCCACAAATTAGGCCCATAATCAAAAACTTATTGTCGCCCTTAACCATAATAGAAATTCCGACTGTAAGTACACAGTTTATTACAACAGCAAGCTCCATATTTAAAAGTATTGAGACCAGCATTGTACCTACAAAAATGGGTATTACAAGACCCTCATAGTATGGATAGAGACATCTGGCCAGAACAAGTATTATAGATACTATTAAGGATAATAATAGCAAGTCCTTTCTGTCGTTATATATTTTATTGTTGTATTTTTTTAGAAACACTATAACTAATCCTGCAAGAAATAGAATAGTTGCAAGAATACCTATTGAAAAAAGATAATCATATTTACTTCTTGTTTCCAGCAAATTTAGCTCTTCAAGAAGCTGCAGCTTATCCTCAGTTACCACATCACCAAAGCTTATAATCCTTGATTCCTTCTTGATTTTCACAATATTTGCATCATTATTGTAGGCCTCCTGCTGTTTCTTTGCAGTAGCCTCTTCATCTATAACCCTGTTTGGCTTTAATATTGCTTTTACAAGCTGATTACCTATGTTTTTTAATTCCTGACTTATTCCCTGTTCACTTTGATAACTGTTTTGCAGCCTATGTATATGAATAGCAAGATTGCTTTCAGTTACCTCTTCAGACATAGCATCCGAGACAAGTTGTCGGGTAATCTCTTCAAAATTATCAAGTTCTGTTTCTGAAATTTTGGTTACAAGATAATTTATCTGATCTGCTGACAACGGTATATTAAGCTGAGAGACATGCTGTGTAAGGCTATTTATTGCTTCCTCACGGGCCTGTTTCAAATAGACATCATAATCCCGGCTGTTTGTACTTACACCAAGCTGTCTTAAATATCTATCAATGCTATCTCTGGCAGATGATACTGCCTTGAAAAAATCATCTTTCTTATAAATAACCTCTACAAAAGCTTTTGTATCTTCCTTAGTAACAGGCTCAACACTATCTCTTGCAGAGATTCTATTTTTTTCTGTCAGAACCTCGTTAACCAAATCTCTAGGTGCAGTAATATCATAAGTAGACACATCCCCTACACTTAATCTGTATTTCTTAGGCAGTGCCCCTGTCTGAATTAATATAAACGAAATCAGTACTGTAATAATAACAAGAAAAGCACGCTGAAAAGCGAAATTTCTCGTAATCTTTTTCAGCCTGCTATTAGTTTTCTTCTTTTTTATCATTGGCTTTCCCCCGAATCCAAGCTCACTTTTTGTTTGAATCATGTTTCGAATCATGTTTATCGTATGCGACTATAATCTTTTGCACCAGTTCATGTCTCACAACATCTTTTTCTGTAAGATTAACAAATGATATTCCATCTATATCCGCAAGTATATTAGTAACCTCTCTGAGGCCTGATTTCTTGTCTCCCGGCAAATCAATCTGTGTAATATCACCAGTAATAACTGCCTTTGAATTAAACCCAATTCTTGTGAGAAACATTTTCATCTGTTCAGGAGTTGTATTCTGGGCTTCATCCAATATTATAAATGAATTGTCCAATGTTCTTCCTCTCATATATGCAAGAGGTGCAATCTCAATCATGCCTCGCTCCAGATACTTTAAATAAAGGTCCGCACCCATAATCTCATATAACCCATCATATAAAGGTCTTAAATATGGGTCAACCTTATTCTGTAAATCCCCGGGTAAAAATCCAAGTTTCTCTCCAGCCTCTACTGCCGGCCTTGTCAGGATAATCCTGTCAACTTCCTTATTTCTGAATGCCGTTACAGCCATGGCCACAGCCAGAAAAGTTTTTCCAGTCCCGGCAGGACCAATACCAAAGACTATGTCATTCTTTTTAATGGCATCAACATAAATCTTTTGACCATGGGTTTTATATTTAATCTGCTTTCCCTTTGCAGTAAGGCAAACATAATCTGTAAGAATCTCATCCGCCTTTTCTATCTGTTTCTCATTAGATAAACCTACCAAATACAACACATTTTGCCTAGTAATAGACTGTCCTTGTTTTGCAATGTCAAGAAGCTTGTTAAGAACCGTTTCCGCCTTGCTTACGCTATCGGACTCGCCACTTATTCTGATAGATGTATCTCGTGTTAAAACTTTTACCTTAAATGCTTCCTCTATAATCTTTATGTTTTCATCATAATTACCAAATATATTCATTGCATGTTCAATTTTAAAAAATTCTATACTTCTCTCAGTTATATCCGCCAAATATAATTAGCCTCCTATCATCTGTGTAACTCCAATTTCTTCTATACATTCTACCATCACCGTGGCAATTATCTTACCATCATCATTTTCGGTATAATATACATTCTTTTTAGCTATTTCTGCTCCTTGCGGTATCTGTTCCTGTACTTGTTTATACGCCTTTTCGGCTGCTAGTTGTTTTGCGCTGTCAATATCAAGGTTCTCCTGTATCAATTCGTACTCATAGTATTTATCAACAACCCATTCCACTGGTAAAGCAAGATTCTTGCCTAAACAAAGTCTCTTTTTTACCTCTACATGTTCAGAATTATTATATGGAATTTTTCTATGAAATAATTTGAATTTTTTTGTAAAAAAAACAAGAGAGTACCTATCTTTCTCAAAACCCGTTCTTTTTGTTTTAACAAGGGTTTGCTCCACCTGACTGCTGGCTTCATACCATGTCCTGGCTTTTACTGAGCCCATTGAGTGCACCATAAGCGGAGGAGCTTCAGGATTTTTTACGTTCTCTATTGTTCCGGTAACAAGCAGCTGGCCTTTTGTTACTGTATCACCAATTTTAACTGTTTCAAGGCCTTCTTTAGCTACTATTGAGTATATAACACCATCCTTTGCTGCAACCAAATCGCATGGTAAATTTTTATCTATTAAATCCGGAGGTTTTACCCTTTCAGAAACATTAACAAAAACCCTTGTCCCCCGAACTGAAACACTAATCCTTGAGAGATCATTTATCCCAAGCATTATGTTATCTACTACGTTATCAGGATTTATGCTAAACTTTAACGCTCCGGGCTTTATTCCGTTCTCAGACAGCTTCTCTAATATAACTTCTGTGGCAACCTTGTCATTTCCGGTAACCGACACATCCCATATAAATGAGGATATTATGAAAAAAGTAATTATACATACAGCTGAACCGATAATAAATGCCTTTCGGTTTTTGTATTTATATATTAAAAAGGGAAGACCCTTTTTACTGTTAATATGTACTCTGCACCGGGATTTCTTTGCAACAGGCCTTAGCCTTCTAAAATCTTCTATGCTGATTTTCATAGCCAGCTTGCTACTGCTAATCCATTTTATATTCCATAGTCTAATCTGCCGATGGGTACATATATTAATAAATTTTTCCAAAAAATATCCTTCGACTATTATAATAACATATCCAAGTATATAATTCCACAACCTCCAAATTAACATTTTCGTTACCCCCGTATTTCCCCTTGAAGTAATTACTTTAGGAATTCAAGTGACAGTATGTTTCCGTATACCATAATATTCTCTGCAGTAATTTCTTTAATATAAATATCAGTTCCTGTTAATTTAATAATCCCGGACGTAGTATTCACACGTATTACTCCTTCCCCATACTCTACTATTCCTTTATAGTTTTCGATAATAACATCCCCGTTGCCCAGCATAACAAGTTTAGGCATATTTAAAACAATCTCTTTAGGTAACTCAAGCATCTCAGTAATTTTTTCTCTTAAAGTAGATTTATTACTTTTTACCGAAGGAGTTTTTATTCTTTTATTATTTTTGCTTTTAGCTGCTGACCTCATTCTCCCCGCCATATCCAACCCTCTAATCGTTTAATTTGCCAAATCCTGAACATTACCGAATTCATAGCCTTGTTCCCGGGCACCTTTGATAATCATACCCAAAGCATCTGCATTATCTTTCGACACCGCGTGAAGCAACATAATCTCACCATTATGAAGATTACGCATTACTACTTTATATGTATATTCAGGACCTCTTACCTTATCCCTGTACCAGTCATCATATGCAAAACTCCAGAAAAGGTTGCAATATCCAAGCTTACTTGTAATACTCAGTGTACGTTCACTGTATTCCCCCTTTGGTGGTCTTAGAAAATTCATTTTTGCACCAAATTTTTCTGTAAATGCACGCTCCAGCCCCACCACTTCCTCTTCGATTTGAGCATCACTTTTTTCTGGGAGGCTTGGGTGATGTATTGTATGGTTTCCAACAGTATGTCCTTCCTCAACCATCCTACGTACTAAATCCTGATGCTCTTTGAGATACGGACCAGTTATAAAAAAAGCTGCCTTTACATTATTATCCCTGAGTGTATCAAGAATTTGCGCTGTATATCCATTTTCATAACCTTCATCAAATGTAAGATAAATTATCTTTTTATTTACATCTCCAAGATATTTAGCTCCATATTTTGAAAGCAGCTCAGGAGTTCCCGGATCAGCTCTTGGTATTTGGTTATTTGGCTGTCTCGCCATTCCCCAGCATCTTTTTTTATCGTTTGGATAGGAGCTTTTATCGGCTACTTTTCCTTCTGTAGATAAGCTATTTCCTTCAACAAGCCTTCCTGTCAGCTCAGTAGAAAAATCAACTTTGCTACTGCTTGAAGTGTATACCCCTTCAATATCAGAAAACTCGGAATAAGAATTTAAATCCCTATGTTTCTTTATTATAAAAAATGCAAAAATCAAAGTAACGCACACTATCAAAGTCATTATGGTAATCGCCTTATTTTTTTTCAATCTTATTACCTCCGTCATCACAGTTATGTAAAAATCTGAAATAAAAATGTTTCTCATATATTTATATATAGTTCGTCTACCTTTTTAGAACAACTTTTACCTATAACAAAAAAATCCTCAAAGAAGTGAGTTATATCACTCTCTAAGGATTCTTACAATACAAATTTTATGTTTATTTGGTGTTTTCCACTACTTTAAGTTTATCTGTTTTTATTAACTCTTCACCTATTGGAGGAATTTCAATATTATCTGATTTCTGAACACTGACATCTACAAATACTTTAATTTGCTCAAAAACCCCTCCTACCATATTTAATGCATTAACTGCGTCATCAGGATCTACTATAGCCTTTATTACATATGGTGGAAGTACATGCCTGCCATTAACATTTATGTATCCACCAGCCCCTCTGACTTCACTAGTATCAATTATTCTTTGGTCATTTATTGAAAGTGCCTGGGCATCTGTAGCTCTCAGTTCATTTAATACAAACAAAAGATCATCATCTTCCACACTTAAAGCATCGTCCTTGCTGAAGGTAACAATAACCCCTCTGCCTTTAACTTTGGTTAATCCTGCAACAGTTTTCAGCTTTTGTATTTCATCTGACAAAAGTTTTAGATTTTCATCTGAGTTACCTCTTGCATTCTCAAACTTAGATAATTGAGTTTGTAATTCATTAAGCTTCGCTCTTAAATTCTCATTATTTTTCTGCTCATTCAGTATTTTTACCACCAGATCATCTTTCTTCTGATTTTCCAATGTCATTACCTTTGCATTATTTCGTATACTTTGAAACTGCCATGACAGCGCAAGTCCAAGAATTACACAAACTACCGCTATGGATATGTTTCTACTTCTCCTTTTTGTTTTCATTATCTACTACCTCCAGCTTGGAAATCAATCCATTGATGTCATTCATGAATTTTGGTATAACAATGTTATTTTTCTGTTCTACAGTAACACGCTTTTTATATTGTATAAGTCCGCTTACTACGTTACTGTTCTTTATTGCAGAGTATAATTTACCAGGATCACCAATAGCCTTTATTTCAAAAGGAACTGCATACCTGTTTTTATTTATTTTTATGGTAGGGCCTGTGCAAATCTGCTCACTAGTTGCAATAAGCCTTTCATCATTTATTGCTATGGCCTGTGCTCCGGCAACTCTCAAATCATTTATAATACCATAAATCTCGTAATCGTGAATTATATAATTCATTTGACTTTCGGGGTCAGGATTTTCTGCATCATTTAAGGTTATAACTATACCATCCCCGGTCACATCCGTTAATCCTGATATAAATTTAAGGTAATCCAGCTCACTTTTCAAGCTGTTACTAGAATTCGTTCCTGGAGAAGCTTTTAGAAAATCTTCCTTTTTTTGTTCCAGTTCTGCTATCTGTGCCTTATACTGCTCTCCTTCTTTAACTCTTGTATCCAGTTGACTTTTTAACCTGTTATAATCAAGTGTAAGAGCAGATTGTTTTTGCATGCTAACTGTACTTCTTATCTGTACTGTAACTAGCATACCCAAAATGGCAAATATGATAAATAGAATAATAAAATTGTCTTTTACCTTCATTATAGCCTCTTTTGTATACTTATTATTTCTCCTTGGTTTCCTATTATATAATTTTACTTTTTATAAACAGTTTTTTCAAGGAAAAACATTTTTACTTATTTTTTAAGTTTTTCATTGACAAAATTATATAGTCTATTGTATACTAATATTCGTCTTAGGGGAGTAGCGCAATTGGTAGAGTAGCGGTCTCCAAAACCGTCGGCTGCGGGTTCAAGTCCTGTCTCCCCTGCCAAAGAAAAGCTTAGAGCCATAATGGTTCTAGGCTTTTCTTATGTTTAATAATCAGTTAACATAATTTTTTATGGGTACTATTTGGGTACTAACCATATTTTTGACGAACTCAAACCGCCTCACATTTGCAAAGTTACTGCCTTATTTTGTTTTAGTCCCCATCATAATTTTAGCTGTATCATTGTAATATATGGGGAATATTTCCTATATCACGATAACAATTTGAAATCATAGTCCACACGGATTTATAGCCTGTTCTTAAACCCGGTAATACACCAATCAGGATCCCAAAAAACAAAATTGCATATGTTATAACCAGCCAGAGGAATAAGTAGCTTTTGAGTTTTTCAGGTTTATCTGTCGCGAACTCTTTTTCTATAATCTCCTTGACCTTGGCATTCAAATAAGCCTTGTGTATTGCATCGAGTAAGGAATATACTGCATCATTTGGTATGGTACTGTTTAAGCTGTTCCTGATAGAAATTATAAATTGTTCCTGTCCAGCTAGCCATAGTTACCTATACATCAAAAACAAACATAAATCCTCTTGATTTGTGGTAAGTATCGAAACGGATAGAATATCACTAATCTTTTAAAATAAGGAAGCAGAATTGATCTGCTTCCTAGTTGATAAATTAAGCTATTTTTATAACATCATCTTGACGGAATAACAAGTCAGCACTCATATTGAACTTTTTACATATAGTGGACACTTCAGTTATCATGAACCCGGATCCATAGTCGCGATTTTCTTTGTGCCTATATGTACTCGCCGGCATTGATAATAACTTAGCCATTTCAGCTTGAGTTATTCCATTCATTATTCTGACTATCTTTAAGATAAAAAACCCTTTGCGATTCAATTTACTAAGCTTTGATAAAATACTATTTCCTATTTCAGTAGCTTTATTCTTTGTAAGCACTAACTCACTTTCTTCTCCATGGCATATTGGAATACAGATCTTTACTTGCGAACCATTGCAATCTAGTCTTTCGGTATTATATATTTTAACATTCATGACATAAGCCTCCTATTTATATTGCTAATTTCTAAAAGTTGCGAAATCTCCATTATTAACTGACTTATGCTTTTGTGGATTGATTATCTCATCTTTTGTAATAAACTCTACTTTTTCATGGAATTTAAAATAGATTGTATTTCAAAACCATCAACGATACCTTGCTTATATGCTTCCATTTCATAAACATGAATAGTTTTATCTAGAGCAGCTTCATACTTGTATACTAAGTCTTTATACTCTTTATTATGCTTTCGTGGTATAAGTTTTTCGATTGAAGTTAGTGCTTTATTTGAAAGTTCAGATGCAGCATGATATTCCTCGTATTGCAGCACACTGCTTGATTCAACTATTTCACGGGTTCGTGATTGAACTACACTTTCTTTTAACATAGACATCCTCCTTCTTTTTTACCCTTGAAGGAAGCTCAAGAAATGATATAATGATATTGAGCTTATCCTTAAGGGATGGTTCGGCGATAGCTCCTGCTGACTTTGGACGGTTGTAGGGGCTATCATTGCTTTTATTCATTTTTTTCACCTTCAATAAACAATATTAAATCCTCTTTAAGTATCCTGTAATCTCTTCCAGGCTTAAATGCTTTTAATTTTCCTGCATGTATTGCTCTCTGAATAGTTAGATTACTGACCTGTAAAAATTCAGCAACTTGCTTTAGTGTTAATATATCAGGTAGTTTTTCATAACCCAAGTCCTTTTCACCACCTTTTCCAATTTTGATATCATTTTATATCATATATTATCATTAGTCAATATATATTATCATATACTAGCAATTCATAGAAACAAATATCTATATACTTTAGCAGAATAGACTTATAACTTCAACATTTGATTCATTGTTAAATCCACACATATTCTTATATTACCGAACGGTTCGGTAATATAATTTGATTGCCCAAATTGCAGGTTATAAGCTCCATTACCAAATATATTTGGTAAATATACAGAATGCAACACCATAAACATGTTGCCGAAAATTTCGGCAACTTAACTACTGGGTTTTTTGGAAAGAATTAAGTTGACATTTGATAGTCTTAGAATTTTTTAAATTTGAATACAATAGGTAACACTAATATTTGAGCTTATAAGTATGTTGTGAAAAATTTTCACAACAATAAAAGAATGAAACTGCAGTTTGCCTAATGCATTTTTGCAAACTGTATTGACGGTTGAATTTATCTGTAATATTACCATACCATTCAGTGATATTAATGGTTGTCAAAAGTTTTGACAACCTATGACGTAAGAATTTATTTCAAAGATAATAAGTAATCATTCCACGAGATAATGCTGTATAGCCCTGTCATAAATGCTACACTATCAAAGCACCGCTTGGATCCTTGAAGTTTATTAAAACCTCTTAAGATTATTTATAGTGTGTGAAATTGCATATTGTATAGTTGATGGGACTGTAAACAGCCTGAGTGGAATGGCATATATCAAAGATCATTCAGATTTTCAGAATTGATTAAGGCTTGATATAAAATTAAAGCAAGAATTCTCGGCTGTATAACGGAAATAATCCTTCCTTGACAAATTTGTGTTTTTTAATTCATAGGTTTTCAAGTGGTTTATGTCAAATTATTGTTAACCATATTTACACAATATCTTAAACGCACCCGGAAAACACATGGTTTATATTATATTTACTTATCATTCAACCTTGCAAGACCTGTATGGAAGTCTGTTAAACTTCTTTCTTTATACTCCTTATAAAAAAGTTGATTATAGTTATCCGGAATAAAATATGTACTGTTTTCATATGAAGAACCATATTTAAATGCTACACTTCCTAAAAGTAATAGCTTATTTGTATCTATTTTGTACCGAAATATCCCTTTGTATGGGGTCACTCCGAGATTCAGATAAAGATATCGCGATAATAAATTATACATGAAATGCTTTTTTGAATCTTCGTTCATACTTTTCCATTTAGCAAAAGATTGTTCATCTGAAATATTAAAATAAATCTCACTTTTTTCCAAATTGTCTATGAAGGTTATATCAAAAAGTAATTCATTTGTTGGAGTGACAAAGACGGTATTGTTTATTTTTAGTGAGTCCAGCCAACGGCATAAATGATTACGAAGCATGCCCTCCCATTCATATCCGTCACTAAAAGTCTTATAATAAAATGACTTATTTGCTTCAATGTTAGTTCTAAAATCATTTATTGCTATAGAGTCTTTGTCATCATCAAGTAAATTTGCATTTTTGAAAAAAATCCAAATATCCGGCTTTGCATATAATTTGCTGAGTTCAGATGCCAATATAAACTCTTCCTGGGTTCCAGAGGAATATTTTCCGGTGGGTGTACCCCATTTTCGCCACAGGAGCATTAAGAATAGATCACACTCCAATATACTTTTATTTATTAATTCTTGAGGCCGTCCTTTACCCGGCAATGTATCTTCCCAACCCAATGGCTCAATATGGTATCCCATAGAGTGTCCTTTAATTTCATTAACTTCGTCAATTACTTTTAAAAATATCTTTCTTTCCTCATTTAAATCATTCGGCGATGCTATAAAAACACGTAGTACTGTGTATTTTAATGTCATATGTCTCTCCTCAAATATTTTTCCTTAAAATATTATTAAAACAAGGCTATTAAAAACTTGTGGCTCAGCATACATTCATATACATTTAAAGTAATTCATCACTAAAATTTAATACCCAGAATTCTTATGCCTCTGCTATGCCCCACATAGCGTTATTATTCGAAATTTCTAACCTTAACACTGCATATAAGTAATTACATTCAAGTATTCCTTGAAAACGACGTATATTATTAATAAAAGGACTGAAATCTGCAAAGCAAATTATGTGTATTTAAAATCACCAATTGGAACCTAAATATCGCCTCATCAATAGAAGGCAATCCCGGATGACATCCTTGTGGATGGAGCCTATTCCACAATCCTTGGATATAACCTTTATTATCCCCTGTCCATTCATTTAGATTTATATCAAGTATTGGCTTAAAGCATTTTACTAAAACCTGCATTGCTGTTGGAGTATTTGCTGGAACAATGCTTGCAATATTACTGTTTGAAGTCTCCTTATTTTTTATGAATTGAGCCATTTCTACAAATAAACTTTCAGTATAGGTTCTTAATTGGCTGTTTAATGCCGCATAATTTGCTCCCAAATAGCTTCCCTTAGCTTGTTCATAATGACCTTTTGTTGTAGCGAATCCATAGATATTGAGAATGTCAATAATAGAATCTTCTTTATTCGAAATTTCAAAATCTTCCGGTAATTTTCGTATTAATTTATTGTTTTCGATGTCAATATCGTAACCGTCAAATCTTAAATATTTGTACAAATTAGGATATTTATCAAAACATATACTTTCTGTGCTATAGAAATTATAACAACTGTAATTTGATAATAAATAGGATATTCGGTCCTCAACAATAAGAGTTACAATATCATTCTTATAATTATCCCGAATACCTTGATTTTGAACAAGGAATTTTGCTATTGCTACTTTTTTCTTTTTTATAGAATCCGCAGGTGCCAGAACTATCTTATCATCCAAATCATACTTCAAAAGATACATGTCTAAAGACGCGTGATCTTCTGGCATTGACATTACAATATCAGTTATAACTTGTTTTGAAAACATAATAGCCCCCGTTTAATTTATAAATTATTTTAGTACTTAATTATTTCACTATAGGCGTAATCGCTGTAATACCAGCTATATTTTCGAGTATATGTTTGCCAGCTTTATCCATGAATTCTTTGTAGGATTTACTGGTTCCTAATAAGACGTATACGGATTTTAAATCAAAATCAAAGTTTCCTTTAACCCTCCACTCTCTTTCATGAGACCAATCTATAATATTTTCTTTGTCATCTAAATTATATGACACTATACGCCACCATTCCTCTTTTGGCAAAATTCCTTCAGCAATTTCAGGTTTTTCATAGAATACAGGCCTTCCTCCTTTTTTGAACACGTTTCTTTTTAAGAAAATAAGCCCGTCTGAGGAATATCGTGTTTTACCCCCTAGTTCTTCTCGAAATTCCTTTTCATGCAATATATTTTGCCCAATACCATAGATGGGAGCATCTTGAAAACAGACAGCAGTGTGCCCCCCACGAATATACCCCCTAACATCACTTCCAATTATTTGTTTATCATTTAATATTTTTAGCAACACATCTACTGAACTTAGTATACTTCCATCGTCTTGTAATTGTTCCCTTGTTAAATGTGTAAGTGTTGCTGTTATATCTGATCGGTTTAAAAATCTTTTTGACCATTTGTCATAATCATAACCCATAGTATCCTCCATATAAACCCCTTATATAGTTATTTATTCTTCATTCATACATAATTTTCCTTTTTAAAAATAGACATTTTCACAGCTAAAACCAAAAAGTTCGATCTTGAGCATTACTTTTCACTCTCTCAACGTCGACTACCGCATCACTAGGGCCTAATTAAATTTGTGGAGTTTTGCAAATTTTGCAAAAGTATTTTCAATCAACCAAACTGATTGGTAGAGTTACAGGCAGTAATCATCTGAGTCTCCAGAAGTGTACCGTATAATCTCAACTGGATTTCAGCTGCCACCTTCTCCAATGACAGCAGATTTAATAGGCTTGTCCAACAGTTCTAGTTCCCGAACCATTTTCTGAGGTTCAGCAATCAATTTCGAGATCCTTCTTGTCTAAATATTCAGTTCTGATATTTTTATCCATAAGGGCTTCAATTTTCTGTTTAAACTGGCTAATTATATTTTCGATCTAGTCCTTCAGATCCTCATTTTCATCTCCTACAACGAATAAAAGTGATGGCTGAAGCTTTTCTGCATTAATTATATTGTCAAAATTTTTGACGATATATCAGTAATCAATAGTCATGCAATTAATAGTTGACAATATTATCCAATTGTTATATTATTAAAGTGTAGGTCAGATTACATAGAATATGTTTTCTGGCCTTTTTATATCCTTCTGTGGACCTCTATTACATACGCATTTATTATTGAAAGGGGTCTGATACAATGAGAGACAAAATGTCATTATCTTATATTTGGTATCCTGAGCAGTATTTTATGGTAAGGAGGATTATTGAATCTGCAGGCTTTAATCCAATCATACTTGATGAGTTAATTGAGCTTTATGTGAATCGTGAAAGGACATATTTTGAATATTATAATTCAAAGAGGTAATTAAATACTTATCCTCTGCAGCGTATGTCAGAGGAAATACATAGATTCGAACTGAAACAGTTATTTTTAAAGAATCAATATCATTTAATTGTCTAAATTGATTGTAAGTTGCGGTGAAATTGGGAATGTATATTGTTATAATGTTAAGTATAACAATGGGTGACAAGGGGTAAATCATGGAGGAACTACTAAGCATACTTGAAAGCAAATATAGCCTTATTGAATTACAAAAAATTGCTACAAAGCTAGACAAGACATTCCGCCTAAATAGCTTTTGGAATGGCTGGCTAGAATTGGAACAAGTATTTTACAATGTCAATTTAAATATAAATGATCTTAAGTCAAAATATCTCTATAGAGATATTTATAATGCTATTATTATGAAATACGGAAAAACCGAAAGGATTGTCAAATATTATTTAACTAAAGAATTTATCAATAATGATAATGAAGTATGCTTATATGAATTTAATGTTGGTAATAGTAGATTAGATTTCGGAAGAATTAATGGCAGATCATACGCATATGAAATCAAAACTGAATTAGACAATACAAATAGGCTATTGGATCAGTTATCCGACTATATTAATGTATTTGAATTCATAAATGTTGTTATACACGAAAAGCATTTATCAAAAATTAAATCTCTCATCCCCAGGAATGTGGGTATAATCCAATATACATTCAACGAAAATGGAATGGCTTTTGATTCAATCAGAAAGCCTAAAGAAAATAAAAACATGAAAAAGTTAAGTCAGCTAGAAATTATGAATACAGACGACCTAGACTATATAATTAAAAAAATAATTAATGTTAGTCAAGTTCCAAGGTTTAAGTCTGAGAAACTTAAGTTTGTAAATAAGCATTTTAATAAATACCAATTTAACGATGTATTTAAGGAAGCTATAAAAAATAAACAGTCAAAAAAATGGAAGCATATCAAAGATAATTTTGATATGCTTAAACCCATTGAATTACAAGACGCCTATATTTATGAATATGATATTAAACAATTGAATTGCTAATCTTATAGTCCATTGTATCAATAAAATGACTTATTGTTACAGTCTTCCATTTTGTTGGATTATTTGGATTTTCAATTCTGCCATTAAAATTATTAATTATTGAACAGCCATTACACGAAGTTTTATGTTTTGGTGTCAATTTATTATTCCAGTGATCCGATTTTAGATATTTGACTAAGAGATCAGTCTCGTATGAATTTGGATCCTTCTCTATTCCCCTAAAGCCATGATGTACAAAAGTATCCATTTCAATTGTCAGATATGCAGGATAAGAGACACCTCCACTGTATATTGGGTTAGTTCTTATACCTGCCGTATCACCAAAATAATTAAAGTATTTTTTAAAATCATCATAGTAGTCAAAATCTATACATTCGTAAGCAACATCATTTATTCTGATATCTCTATTAGGAAGCTTTGGGAAAGTCAATTCAGAATATATTTGTTTAATTACAATGGATTTAAATCCTTTTTGTACTTGAAATGACTGGATTTTCTTTACTTCTCTCGATATAGATGCTTTTTCAAAGCTAAAGTTCTCTAAATTATAAATAAGAAAATCTTTTTTCCCAATTAAATTGAAAAGTTCTGCTTCTATTGTTGCCAGCTTCTTCACCTCAACCATATAAGCTATTCTGCTTGATATATTTGAGAGTGATTTTTTTAGATCAGCTAAATCCCCAGCCTTGTAATTATCAAGATTTACTTCAATTACAGGTATAACATTCGTATATTTTGCAAATCTAATTAATATATCTCTATGGAAGTTCCTATTTGAATTAATATTTTTATAAAAGGCTTCAACAGGCTTTTTTAATTTTTTATGTGACAGATTTAGATTTCTTGGGATCGTTATAAAAAAATCGTTATCAGGTTTCGATTTAATTAGTTCTTCGATATCATCAATTATACTTGCTTTTCCCTTCTCTTTCTTAATATCCTTAACTATTCGGATAAGCGGCATTACATTGTCACTAAAGAATTGATGAGACAGTGCATTGAGCTCCCCATCTAAGCTCATTAATGCAGGTACATACTTCATTTAAATCCCCCTTGAAAATTTAGTAATTACGTTAATGTGTCACTTAATTGCATTATACCATATACTTACATATCTATACAATATTTTACATTTTTTAAAGTATTAGATTAATAGCATTTTGAGAACGTGATGAACTGGAAATATACTAATACTCATAGTAGGCCGCATCCACTTGATAAAGTGCTATGGATTTTATCCACTTCTTCGAAATAATTTTGCACTTTGATCCCTAAGAAAGGGACAAAGGTAAACAATAATTTATTTACGAAATGATCAATATTCATTTCCATAAAATTTCCTTAATATAAATTAAGGTAAGAAGTGCATCTTGGAAGGAAATACAACATAATTTATTTATCTAGCGTTTTTCCGGGGTTCGCGAGCACCGCAAGCTTTTTTGACTTCCCGGAAGTACCTTTTTGCTACCTTGTGCTTGTTTCTTAAATAACAAAAAAGAGATAGATAAGACTATCTCCTTTTTATATAACATTCAAGTTTGGTTATATTCAGCGTCTTTATTTTTTAGTATTTCTTTACATTTTCTTAATGCTTTTGCTACAAATTTCCTTTCATTTTCAGTAAGGTCGTAGTAATTCCTTTTATTTGCTAATATAGCAAATAATTTATAGATATATGAATAGTCATTTATAATTTCAGCATTAAATTTCACGAGATCATATTTAACTTTATCATATTCATCAAAGTAAAATTTATATGACCAATTCAAGTTTGGTGGTCCCTGTTTCAACCCTGAATTTAATGCCATCATTAACCGGTCATCTATTTGAGTATAGTTTCTTTCAATTTCTTGTATTAAAAAAGAATTAATAAAAAATTCAGCTAATATCTTATTCTCTTTCTTCTGTTCTTTTAGCCTATTTCTTTCTTCAGTAATTTCTCTAGTAACTGCATCCATTGCACCTTTATATGACCATTTACCACCAATATGACCACTTACTATTGCTCCTATAAAACCAACTAGTGCTCCTGTAAGTCCTGCTCCAGCACTTAATAGAGCTATTTGAGTATCATTCAAACATTACACCTCTATTCACATTTTTCATATTTCTCACAATATTATCTAAACATTATGTAGTCAAATTACACCCCTCAATGCCCACAGCTATCACTAACTTAATCTACCTTTATAAATAAAAATGTGTTTTTTACAACCACTTTCTTAAAAAATAATCTATAAAAAAGAGCCCGAAGGCTCTCATTATTTATTTTCATAATGTTCAATCATTCTTTTTAGTTTCTCTGGTAGATAAATATAAATTTCATTAGCATCATCAAAGTACCCATCACTAATAGCTTCTTCCCAATATTGCCTTGCTTCCTCATAGTAAGGTAATTGTAATCGTCTGTAAAAATCTATCCATTTTCGGATATCTGCTACCATTGTCTTATACTCTGGCATATGATATGGTCCAGGATCAAGTAATGCAGTTAATTCAACTATTCCTCTCTCTCCAAGAAAACTCTCTAAGTCTGAATCTGAATCATATTTATAGCATCCATCTCTATTGTGTTTTTTTGGTGATGCTGAAAAGTGATGTACAATTACAAAGTCGTCAATTTCTTGATTTAAATTTCTATTCCATTGTACATATCCGTCTTTAGGAGATTGAATAACTTCTCCACAAACATCACATATCCACTGCCCTAATGGTTTTAATTTCAAATATACCATCTCCCCTCTATTTCCAATATTCTCATAAAAATAAAAATTCCTGCAACCAGGGGAATTTAAGTCTGCTAAAAAAGAGACATATCGTCTATTTTTCCACACTATGCTAACTGGCTAGCTTCTTTCGTGGTTAAGAATCATCCCATTAATATATTTTATTGTCCGAGTTAAAATCCCTCCTATATATAAGGTTGAAAATGGCCAAAATGCCAATTCCTAAACAAAGGCGATCCCGAAGGCTTATTTTATATCATGTTACTTAATGGGGGTTTACAACCCATCTAATTGCAAGCTCTAAGCATTCCTCTATTGTATCTCCATCTTGCCACGGATAGGTGGCCTCTGCCCAAACCTTGTATATCTTTCCGCCTATTTCGAATTCAACCCTTTCCTCATAGTCAGCATAGTATTGTGGAATAGCTCCGCTTTTTATATTATGAGATGCAGTTATTTTAACCTCGCGACCATCAACCATGTTTAAAACTATAGAGTTTGAGCTTATACCCCAAATTTCTGCAACTTCAGGGTATACGTCTTTTTTAATATTTATCGGCAAAACAATCTCCTCCATGATATATTTTAGAAGTCCATATATGTCCATCCATGTAGTTTGTATACTTCCATATACTTCTTTATATCAGCTTCATTATCCGAATCAATTTCAAGCATATGTAAAGTAACTAAACATTCATCCCTTTGATAATTAATACTAACTTGAACAACTTCATGTTCACACGGATCTTTAAATGCACTATCACTAATGAAGTCACCTTTACAAGGAATTATGCTTGACTCAAATTCTTTATATACTGGTCGATAGGTTCTTGGCTTGCCTTTAAGTAATATTTGTTGCATTAACTGAATTTTCAAATTATTCACCTCCTTTTAATTTCCATAATTCTCCATAAATATTGAATTTCCTGCTTATATGAGATTTATATCTGTTAAAAGGGAGACATTATCCGTCTATCTCCCTTTTAACAAAACAAGTGAACTAATTCAATTGAGTCCTACTTATTCCACCATATGAAACCTCGGTATGATGGTTTATTCTTTTTAAATTCATTTATCTGGTCATTTAGCTTCTGAAATTCCTTGTCATTAGTAATATCGGCCTTTTTAGAAACTAAGCTCATAATAGCTTCTTCATTCATTTCAGGGAAGAATCCTGAATAAAATAACTTGTGAGAAATTAAACTTTTCCTTTCTTCGTCAAGCCTTTCAGCCTCTTCTATCAATTCCCTTATATGTTTGTCCAACTCATACTGCCTCTTCAATCGTTCAAGACGTTCAATACATTCTTTCCTATATTCACCTGCTGCAGCTTTCAGCAGTACTTCTTTGTCCTGCATACTAATTGAATTATTTGCCTTCTGCCGACGGTATGCCTCATTACGTCCGGTTATTTCAATAAGTTCAGTATTTAGGTTTTTGATTTTACTTTCGCTATATTCTTTACCTGTCAGCTCTGCCTGAACCTGCTTATCAAACTCTGAATCAAGTGATTTCTGCAATGCTGCCTTTTTACTTTCCAACTCTTTAATCTTTTTACTGATAGTAGCCTCTTGTTTTAAATATTTTTCTTTTAGATCTGATAATAGTTTTTCAAACATTTGTCTTTCCCCTTTCACTTTTAAATAAAAGCTATTTAATCTTTGGATAAATACATTACTAACAAAGATTATTTCGTTATCAACTGCTGCATTATTTACGTTTAGCTCCAGCAGCAATAATGTTTAAATAGATCTGTCCAATTTAGTGCTACCCTTTACATTCGTCACAGATCTGCTGCCGTTAGATCCTTTAACAATGGAATTAATACCATTATTGAATGAATTTATTTTTCCGATAAGAACAGAAATAACGGATTCATCATTCACCGGTATTTTTTTTTACAAATATCAAGAATTTCTTGGTACTGCTCTGGAGTTTTCTTAAAATCTTTTAGTTTCTTATTTTATAAACCATCCATGTTCTATAAAGTTCCTTGATTTCTTCTTCGTTTGTCCATAGCAAATCCAATTGCTCTTACCTTAGCTGATGTCGTTTTACTCTGCTGCAAAATATCATTAATATCAGTCTCATCAGTAACAGATATATTTCGTTGTCCACACATCCTTTTAATTTCCTCGTATTGTTTTGGATTGTCTCTATATTCCTTAAGTTTCATATTGTACACTCTCCTTTAGATAAAAAATATTAATCTATGTAAAGCGAAATTCGGTTCGCAAACCTCTGCCTCCTCATGGAGAAGGACTTATATTTTTACAACAGCTTTAATTTAGCAACCACTCCTTTATTAATCGTCTTTATCATCGGTATATGGTACCCAAATAACTTCCCTAGGAATTTTAACATTCATCGTAAGTTCTGAGGCTCTCCAGTGTGACGGGTTATAATATTCCTTAATCTCATATGCGACTCCCTTTAATTCGGTTCTCCAACGGAGTAATACTACAAGCCTCTCTTTGATTTTTTTGCAATTCGGATCCTTAGCCGGATCTGCGGTGTTTAGTTTAAGAGTTTTAAAAACTTCGTTCAGTTCTTGTATTCTTGCTGTCAAAAGATCAATTGACTCACAGTATTGCTGGTAAAGTACTTTCATATTTGGATAATAACTTACATCATAGCTAGCATTTATATTGGATCCCTTGCTTTTATGAGAAACCTTTTTACTCTTACTCATTGCTATCCCTCCTCAGGTCCTGTAGAATATAATTGGAGCTGGGCCTGAAGAAGGTCCTTTTTTATTGTGTTGATATATCTTGCCACTTCCGAATTTTTGTACCTTTTTGAGGTATCTTGATTACCTGAAAATAATACTCCAGTATTCGATTGAAACAATACTATTTTCTATAGTTTAAGAGTATTTCCATCGTATAAAAATTTGAAATGACTTAAGCAATTTTTAGGAAGGAAGTGCCTGTAAATTTTGTAGTCATACTTTTGAGATTTCGGGGTTCGCGAGCCCCGCTAACTTTTTTAACTGGCTGGAAGTACCTTTTATACCATTCCTTCTGCTTTTTCTTCTTTTTCTTTAATTATGTAACCGTGATTATCCTCTGTCAGCACCCTACAGTGGCTCTCTGCATGACCACCGAGTGAAAGAATTCCATGAATGTGGGCCATACCACAATATGGACACATAATCTTCACTGTATGTTTTTTTATCTCTATTGGATGTACCACTGGATAGCCGTCCTCCTGTTCCTTCTCAATGTATTCAATACCAGCAATATAGTGCATCAACCTGTCTAGCTCCTGGGCAAACTGATATGCTGCCGGTAATTTCATATTGATATCTGTATGCCAGCCTATGTTTGGATTTCTTGTGCTGGTAGCGATATGCTCCTTAAATTTTTCGATAATCGCATTAACACTAGAATACAGAATATCTTTTATCTCTTTATCCGGATCCGTTCGTACACTTGAAAAGTTTCCGATTATGCGAGCTGAATTCCGGTAAAATAACACCGTCACACATGGCACATTTAAAGAAGTGCACTGCTTAAGGAATTGCTTAATATCGGATCCTTTTTCTATCGTTCTTAACATGTCTTTTCTCCTTCCTCTTATTGATTCTACATCTGCAGTTTCTAATGACTATTTTTTGAAGCTTTTTATACTTCAAGTAATGTTTTCAAAATGGTCAATTTTATATAGTCCGTATTCATCGAAACCTCCATTTTATTGTGGATTATTTTTACTTGTGACACCCTGTGATAACCTTTCTCTAAATTCTCCTATAAGAATCAAGTCTATAGAAAAATTAAGAGATTAGCCGTCACGGTTGTCACATTTTACATTCTTTTTCTGGTAGCAGCGTCAAGCTCATCATCATCGAGAATGCTAGTTTGCTGATTTAAGAAACTTATGTTGCTCTGTATTTCTGGATTTATCCTAATACCTATCCACCGAGTACCATACCTACTATGCTTTTTTTCAAAACCCTTATCCTTGAGTGCTTTAGCAAACTCATTCGAACTTCGTCGATACTCATTGTTTTCCTGACACCATTTGTCATATGTAGAAAATAATTTACTTCCGGATTCTTCGAATTGATCAAGGTCACAACAGTCACAAATAAATCTGCTCAGCCAGTCCTCTCCTGCAGCATAATCTTCCGTTGATTGTTTTACTGCAGTTGGTATTTGTATGTGATAATTATTTTTGATATATGCCGTGGCTCCTTCAATAATCCATGAAAGGATAGCATCAGCATCGGCGTTGTATAGTACTCCGGCAAAATCTTTAATCTGCCTTTTACCTTGTATGTTCGCCCTGAAAGGTACTACCATTATTCGCCTCCAAGTTCCAGTATCGTTACTGCCTACTTTAGGTAAATGGTTTGTTGAAAGAATAAGTGTATGTGATGGTAAAAAAGAACGCTCCTTTTGGTACAACTCACGGCCGGTAATTGGATCCGAACTAGCCAGCCTCTTCAACATTGCTCCTGACAGTCTACGTCCTTCTTCTGTCTCAAAAGCAGTGACAAAGCGTTTCCCTTCAATTGATGTAATACCAACCGGCTGTTTACCGTCTCGCTGACTCATTAATACTTCCGGATTGATTTCACCTGCATAAGTTCCAAATACTCTTGAAATGCAATTTAAAAAAGTGGATTTCCCATTTTGGCCTGAGCCATAAAATATACACATTCCTTCGTGATAAACCTTGCCGATGGCAGCCATCCCACAGATCTGTTGAAAGTATCCTGCAAGCTCCGGATCATCACAAGTAATCTGTTTCAGAAAATCACTAAACAGCTTAAACTTTGCTCCTGGCCTATATGCAGCATTTGTTATTTTGGAAACATATGAAGCGGGTTCATGTGGGTATAGTTTACCGGTCCGGAGATCAACAATACCGTTCTGGCAGTTTAATAAAAACGGATCCGAATCAAATCTGCTTGAATTTACAAAGAGGTCTGATTTACTAAGCTCTAAAAAGCTTTTTATGCATTTTTCACTTTTAGCTTTTATAGTGTCCCGGTAAATGGCTTTTGCTCGGTTCAGCTCGTCCTCACCCACAGCTCTTACCACCATATGATTAGCTTCAGTTATCATATCCGGTACCAATGCTTTTGCAAGTTGTAAAACCTGCATTTCGGCACCGGAAGCCCACTTCTGTCCGTCCCATGAATACCATTCGCGTGCCTCGCGGTGCCAGGCAACAGTATCTGCATAACGCTTTGCAAAAATCTTACTACGGCCCAGGTCGCTGGTTGTATCCTCGCCTTTAAAAATACTTCCCTGTGGCTCATCAACAACAGGTCCGTAAAGTTTGTCATATCCCAAGTCAATATCCGGAGGCTCTGTTGGAGATGCTACTATATTTTTATTCTTGGGCTTGGCAGGCGTATAGACCTCAGTGGTATCATTAATAGCTCTCCGGATTGTTATCTGGCCATAAGTAAGAGGACCACGGTGTTCGTCCCATTTATCCCGGTATATAGATGATTTCCGGATAATGTTATCCATCATTTGCTCGTTTTTGCCCGTCCAGAAGGCCAGTATGTTGCATATGGCTAAGTCGGCTTCTGATTGACTGTTATAGTTTGTACTCCAGCTGCCGTCCATAAGTGATTTAAACAGGTAACCGTTCTTTGCATTAAGTGCTTTGTCAATAAGCTCATCCTCTGACATATCCGATGGGACAATTGGGGTAGCTGACACCAATTTTTTATTTGATTTAGGAAAAGACAAGTACCTTTCATGTACAATGGCTAGTTCCTTAGTACGCTCTTCTATTGTGGAATGTCCATCATCTATTATGTTTCCCGTCATAATAAAAAAGCGACCATGTTCATACATCTCAACGGATCCTTTCCGGCGTTTCCCCTCCGGAAGCTTTCCTGTGCAGATAATATGAATACCAGTTCCGCTCTGGCTTATTTCGGTATAACTATCCAGAGTAGAAATAATATCTTTGGTCACTTCATTTAATGATCCTGTTTCAGGATCTCTGCACTTGTCAAGGTCCACACCCAGAATACCGTTTCCATTAAATATAAAACCTATTCCTGAGTAATTATTACTACTTTCTACTTTTTCAATTGCCTTATCAAATGTACTCCATGTATCCGGTTGATTAGGCATTGCATTTCCAAAACTGTTTGGATTTTTAGGAACTTTGGTATATTTCTCACCTCTATTCTCAAGCGTCCAACAGACCCATTGCCGCTTCTCCCTAAGCTCAATCGGAATATTATGCCAATTTGACATTTCCCCCACCGCCTATATTCTTCTTATCTGACCATATTGCTGAGTTTTTTCATCTACTTGATCAGGCGGACTATTCAACCACGTTTCAAGAGCATCAAGATTGATGATATATTTTTTGCCTGCGAGATGACATTTGAATTTGCCTTTTCGAATTATCTCCCGTAAAAACCATTCGGTCACACAGGTACCTGGGTCTTTTTCCTTATAGTACTCGGCTACCTGCTTGATTGTACGCATACGTGCTGCCATATAAACTCCCCCTATCATACACAATCAATGTTTATACAATCACATCTTTTTTCTCTAAAGATCTTTTTAAAAGCCAATCATTTACAAGCTGACTTGAAAAAACATACTTATGTCCAATTTTTGTACAAGGCATATCAGTTTCCTTCATGAGCTTATTGAGAGTTGGATTCGAAATTCTTAACATTTTTGCAACTTCCGACTTAGTAAGGAGACTTCTTTGTGTAAGCATTATAACAACCCCTCTTTTTAATTATTAGTTTATATTCGTTTAAACTATTAGTTTAATGATATCATATTTTCTCTAAGTTTCAATATCTTATTGTAATTTTTAGTTGTTTAATGTATATTATAGTTAAATTAGTAGTTTAAGATTGGAGTGAGCTAATGGTAGTATTTTCAGAAAGATTAAAAAAACTTCGAAATAGATATAATAGAACTCAGACCGATATAGCAAATGTTTTAGAAATGACCCCACAAAATTATTCTGCATATGAAAAAGGCAGAGAGCCGCCATACGAAGTTTTAGTGAAACTTGCCAAATATTTTAGTGTAACAACTGATTATTTGCTTGGTCTAAGTGACTTCGATTCTTACAATACTGAAGTTCTTGAAGATAAGATTGTTATAAATATTGAACCTGAAAAAAGTGAACTGAATTTATTTAAATTACTACCGGAAATATTCGAATTACCTTCTTTTATCGAATTCTTTAAAGCTATATATATTTATGTGTCAACTGAAGATCGAGAGCTTAAAACTCCGACTCAAGATTTAATAGTATCAAGGGATTACGGTATAATGGCTAATTTTAGAATAAATGATAGTGATAAAGCCAGGGAAATTATACTTGGACCTTTTGTTATTGATCTTCTTAATGACATGAAATTTGAATATAATCGTAACATGCGTAAAGGTCGAGGAGACTTAATAAATGATAATAACTTAATTGAAGATTAAGTTATCTATGTGTCCAGCTTTTGTCCTACCTTTGGCTAATCTTTTGTAAAAACTTTTTGAATGAAAAAGCTGAGGTTTAACCCCCAGCTTTTTCATTTTGCTCTTCTTTTTTGAAAAATAAATTCTGCAATTTATCAGCTGCCTCCTTATCCGGCCGCTTCAAAAAATGTGAGTATATATTTGTTGTAGTTGTAGCCTTACTATGACCTAATCTCCTGGCGGTAGTTTGGACGTCCACACCGTTTCCGATAAGTAGTGAAGCATTCGTATGACGTAAGCCATGGAACGTGAGTATTGGAAGATTATTTCTCTTACGGAAGCTACAGAACCATTTTGTAATAGTGTTGGGATTTATAGGTTTTCCATTCCACTGTATAAATAACCTTTCGCTTTCCTTTCCTTCATCGTCCTTGTACCACTGATCTCCGCATTCAAGCTTTTCAGCATTCCACCAAGCCTTATATGACGATAGGATATCCATCACCAATTTAGGCATTGAAATTACTCTTTCGCTGCTCTCATTTTTTGTTGCCTTATCAAATGTGCCTATTCCCGGTAAATACTGGGATGCTTTTCCTATTCTTATAAGATAATTCTCAAAATCAATATCTGACCAATCCAGACCTGCTAATTCTCCAAGCCTGCATCCGGAATACAAAGTAACATATATCATTGTTTTGTATTTCAATGGTTCATTTTCTAAGAGCTGCAACATAAGCTCCGTTGTGTCCTCGTCATAATGTGGAGCTTCCTTTTTCTTGACTGAAGGAGGATTTGCACGTCTAGCCGGATTATCAAAAAGTACCTGCCATTTTACAGCTGTAGTCAAAATGCTCGAAATTAACCTGTGATGATGTTTTATTGTCTGGTCTGATAGTTTCCCCTGTCCACCTGATTTATTGAAAATAACGTCCATTTTAACGCTTAAGGCCTTGCTTATTAATTCAGCAGTGTGGAATGAAACTGTTCTTCCAGAAAGGCAGTATTTTAATGTTCTGATATCCACTTTCGCAACCTTGGCGAAATCATATATTGAAATGTTATTCTGACTTATAAGTTCCTTCAGCTTATCCTTTGCAATCCACTTACCATCCTTTTTAATCCCAGACTCCTTTAAATTCCTGTAAAACTCATTTAAATGAATGGCTTGTATTTCACTTAATTTTTTATGACCCAATGCAGGAATTATTCTACCATTGAGCATTTCGTTGTATCGTGCCAATGTCTTTGGTTGAAGATTTGGTCCGCAATCCTCAAGCCATTTTTTAATAAATTCTGCAAATGTTATTTTTCCACCATCCAAATAAGTTCCGTTTTTTACTTCAGCTTCAAAAAGAACACTCTGCTTTTTTAACTCTTTTTCTACTTGCTTTGGAGTGAGATTAGGATCCAGAGTAATCGTCTTTGTTTCTTTTATTTTTTTATGTTCCTGGTCATAACCATTGCATACAATAATCCTGTAAGAATTTTCTCCGCGTTTTTCAATACTGGCCATAAATAACCATCTCCTATTTACATAAATCGTAGGACCGTTGACTGTAACTATCTCTTTTTCTGGGTACTATTTGGGTACTACATAGTACCCAAATTACCCAAAATTAACTTAAAAATAATATATAACACAAAGCATCAACTGTCAAGAGCCTTGTTTTAACTATATTTAACGTACATGGTCAAAGGTTAACAAAAATCTATCATCCAACTCCAAAACCGTCGGCTGCGGGTTCAAGTCCTGTCTCCCCTGCCAAAGAAAAGCCTAGAACCATAATGGTTCTAGGCTTTTTGCATTACTAAAAAAATCGTTGATTTTTATGAATTGGGGAAAATATTAGTTTCAAACTCCCCTTGCCTCCGGAGGCCAAATAAATTTGTGAATCTGAAGGCTTAACCTCACATTTAATTTGTATTCCTCAAAATACGCATTATTTTCCTTTAACCAATTAACTATTTCAATGGCATCTAATTTCCCAAAAACAGGAGAGAAATTAATAGTAATGCCTGTTTGAGACAGAATATTTCTATGTCCCTTAATGATTTCAAATGCGAATTTCAAATCACTTCGGCTGCCAGCTATGAATTTTATTTCATCATCTGTACCTAATAATTTGAAATTCTCATTATATATATTAAAATTTGACATTTCGGAGTCAGGACATTTGACATCTAAAGCATAGTTTAGCTTTAAAACATTAGTCTCTTCTGAAAAATCATTTAATTCGGCCTTACTATACAAAGGACAGCTCCCGTTAGTCTCAATCCTTACCTTAAATCCTTTCAAAGCTAGATATAAAGGAAGATACCTCTTGACTTTATTTAATTCAAGGGGCTCTCCTCCAGTACATAAAACATTCTTGCAATTATAGCTTTCTAGTATATTAACAACCTCGTTTGGTTTAAGTACCTGAATATCATTTCCAAATTCATTGTAACTATACTTAGTATCACAATAATTGCACCTCAAATTACAGCCAGCCACCCTTACAAATGTCATAACTGAGCCTGCAGTTATCCCCTCGCCGGAAACACTGTTAAATATCTCAATAATAGGTATCCTACTCTGTTCAAATTGCTGTAGATTCATACTTATACCTCTCTGGTAACTTCAGCAAAGCTTGTGGTAGTTTCCCATATTTTTATTTTGTCAACTACAATATCACTATCGGCAAATTCTTGAGTTAAATCATTAAAAAAACTTGCTGCCATTTCCTCAGCAGTAGGTCTATATTTAACTGTTGCAACTTTTTTGCCGCTGCTCTTTAATAATTCAGCTATCTGACGCTCTACAGGATCATTCGTATCACACCAGAACATAAAAGCATGATCTAAAGGCTCAATTATTTTTCTCTGAACTATTGCTTTAAGGTCAGAAAAGTCCATTACCATTCCATCTGAGTGAAGAGTGTCTTCAAGTACTCCTTTATTTCTTCTCGATATCTGAACCTGCATTCTATATGTATGACCATGTAGGTTACTGCACAATCCCCTGTGGTTTGATAACATATGCGCCATATCCCAAGAAAATTCTTTAGTTATTGATATTTTACCCAATCATTTCTCTCCTAACTTCTACATAATATTATATCTTCAATTTCTTCGCCTAAAGTCCTATATATTTTATCGGATCTTTTTCTCCAGCCTCTTTAAATGCCTTTAATCTCAGTGAACAACTGTCACACGTCCCGCAAGCCAATTCTTCCCCACGGTAACAAGTCCATGTAAGACCATAGTCTACTCCCAGGCTAATACCTAACTTTATTTCATCTGATTTAGTCATACTTACCAGAGGAGCATGAATTTTTATTTTCTTACCTTCTTCTACAGCACATACTGTACCTAAGTTAATAGCATTTTCCATAGCATCAATAAACTCTTGTCTACAATCCACATATCCCGAATAGTCAACCTCACTTACTCCAATAAATATATCTTGCGAACCGATTACCTCCGCATAAGATGCCGCAAAGGATAAAAATATCATATTTCGTGCAGGAACATACGTTATTGGAATTTTACCTTTATTTGTACTACTATCGGGTACACTAATATTAGTATCTGTTAATGCAGAGCCACCCCAAGCATCCATATTTGTATTCACAATAATATGTTCTTTAACACCAGCTTTTTCTGAAATTATCTTAGCACATTCAAGCTCTTTATAATGCCTCTGACCATAATTAAAAGATATAGCATATACTTCGTATCCTTCTGATTTTGCTATGTATAAAGCTGTTGTGGAGTCCATACCTCCTGATAATAAAACGACTGCTTTTTTCAATGTTACCAATCCCTTTCATATTTTAAACCTGCAATATTAATAATTTATCATTTATATGTATTAATTTCAAATTATTATCTATAATCATTAGTTATTAACTGTAATTTGAATATAGACCGAGTTTACATTAAATAAACTGCATGAAAAATAGGCCACCTCAATTAAATTTTTCTCAGTATAACTTTGTTATACACATCTGTTACCGAAGAAAATTTTATTAAAATGACCTTTTTAAAATAATTTTTTATGAATTTGAATACTCCAGATTTTAAGTAAATGTCTGATTTCTCTGTTAACGGTAGTAAAGTTAAAATGTCATGTTTCTACTTGAATATTGTGCTTGTCGGAAAAATTTGCAGAACACAAAAAAGACAAGGTTATGGAAGGTCAAGTCAACATAACTGCTCTATACGGCATTGCCTACCAAAATTAAGATTCTGGTAGTCCTTACTACCGTATAACAAGAAAAATTTTTGTTGCGAGGAGGATGTCATTCTAAGACTGATTAAACATAATCATCGAACAGAAATGAGTAATTTTAAGAAAATATCAAAATTACATGAATTATTATAGCACCGAAAATCCCATAAATCAATAGTTTTGTAAAAAAATATACCATATCTTATTTATTACAATAATTTCTATTTTATGACATAATACACTATTATTCACAATATAATATTATTTATTTACATAATTTGCGTTATATTTTTAATTAAACTCCATTCCAGTACTATTGGCTACATATAATTTTTGATTCATATTTTAATCAATAATGGATATAAATTAATTTCTTCACACTTTTCTATATTTTCAAACCTTACATAAACTTTTATTTTCCATGACTTTGCGATACTCTTTGTCGAACTTTCTCTGTCAATGTCGCGTGCATGCACATGCACATAAACAAAGCCTCAAGCAATGAACTTGAGGCTTTCATATAAATCTGGCAGAGACCTACTTTCCCGGGCCGTCTCCAGCCAAGTATTATCGGCACTGAGATGCTTAACTGCCGTGTTCGGTATGGGAACGGGTGTGACCATCTCGTCATTTCCACCAGAAGATTTATTAGGTACTTTGTACCTTCAGAACTGACTAATGTTATTCTTCTAAGAAGATGTGAAGCTCTCTCATTTCTAGTTTTAAGACCTTCTACTTTTTTGATACCTGTTTCTTTTGGGTCAAACCCTCGACCTATTAGTATCAGTCAGCTTAACACATTACTATGCTTACACTCCTGACCTATCAACCATGTAGTCTACATGGGGTCTTACCTATTGCTAGTGGGATATCTCATCTTGAGGTGGGTTTCACGCTTAGATGCCTTCAGCGTTTATCCCTGCCGAACTTGGCTACCCAGCTGTGCCATTGGTATGACAACTGGTGCACTAGAGGTTCGTCCATCCCGGTCCTCTCGTACTAAGGACAGATCCTCTCAAATATCCTGCGCCCGCGACAGATAGGGACCGAACTGTCTCACGACGTTCTGAACCCAGCTCGCGTACCGCTTTAATTGGCGAACAGCCAAACCCTTGGAACCTGCTACAGCTCCAGGATGCGATGAGCCGACATCGAGGTGCCAAACCTCCCCGTCGATGTGGACTCTTGGGGGAGATAAGCCTGTTATCCCCAGGGTAGCTTTTATCCGTTGAGCGATGGCAATTCCACTTTCATACCACCGGATCACTAAGCCCTACTTTCGTACCTGCTCGAGGTGTCTCTCTCGCAGTCAGGCTACCTTATGCCTTTGCACTCGCTGTGCGATTTCCAACCGCACTGAGGTAACCTTTGGACGCCTCCGTTACTCTTTGGGAGGCGACCGCCCCAGTCAAACTGCCCACCTGACAGTGTCCCTAGACCAGCTTATGGTCTCAGGTTAGAGTTCCAGTACTTTTAGAGTGGTATCCCAACGTCGACTCCATGATGGCTGGCGCCACCACTTCTCAGTCTCCCACCTATCCTGTACAAAAAATACCGAAACCCAATATCAAGCTACAGTGAAGCTCCATGGGGTCTTTCCGTCTAGTCGCGGGTAACTTGCATCTTCACAAGTACTACAATTTCGCCGGGTACGTTGTTGAGACAGTGCCCAAGTCATTACGCCATTCGTGCGGGTCAGAACTTACCTGACAAGGAATTTCGCTACCTTAGGACCGTTATAGTTACGGCCGCCGTTTACTGGGGCTTAAGTTCATGCCTTCGGGTTTCCCCTAAGCAATTCCCGTAACCTTCCAGCACCGGGCAGGCGTCAGCCCCTATACTTCATCTTTCGATTTAGCAGAGACCTGTGTTTTTGATAAACAGTTGCTTGGGCCTATTCTCTGCGGCCTCAATCTCTTGAGGCACCCCTTTTCGCTAACTTACGGGGTCAATTTGCCGAGTTCCTTAACAACGCTTCTCCCGCTCGTCTTAGGATTCTCTCCTCACCTACCTGTGTCGGTTTGCGGTACTGGTACCTTTAATCTGGATAGTGGTTTTTCTCGTCAGTGTGGAATCTGTCACTTCGGTACTTGTTTTCCCTCCGCATCACGTCTTCGAAACATCCGGCGGATTTGCCTACCGGACTATCTACCCCGCTTGCACGATCTTTTCCAGCTGATCGCTTGACTTATCCTCCTGCGTCACCACCTCTCTCATAACGATTAACGGTAGTACAGGAATTTCAACCTGTTGTCCATCACCTACGCCTTTCGGCCTCAGCTTAGGTCCAGACTTACCCTGGGCGGACGAACCTTCCCCAGGAAACCTTAGGCTTTCGACGGTAAAGATTCTCACTTTACTCTCGCTACTTATTCCGGCATTCTCACTACTGTCTCGTCCACAAGTCCTTTCGATCTTGCTTCAACCTACTACAGTAAGCTCCCCTACCACCCTCGTACATCCAATACTACTGCTAACGGTACAAGTTTAGCTGTATGTAATTTGACGAAATGTTTTGATTTATTTTTCATTTGTTACATTTCGTGAAATTACCTCTTCGCTTCTTATTTCATTTAGCAATACTATTGGATGTACGCTGATCCATAGCTTCGGTACACAGTTTAGCCCCGGTAATTTTCGGCGCAGGCTCACTCGACTAGTGAGCTATTACGCACTCTTTGAATGAGTGGCTGCTTCTAAGCCAACATCCTAGTTGTCTTAGCAAACCCACATCCTTTTCCACTTAACTGTGATTTTGGGACCTTAGCTGATGGTCTGGGCTGTTTCCCTTTTGACCATGGGACTTATCTCTCATAGTCTGACTCCCAAGTAACATCATTACGGCATTCGGAGTTTGATAGGGTTCGGTAACCCGGTAAGGCCCCTAGCCCATTCAGTGCTCTACCTCCGTTTGATTTTCCCTTGAGGCTAGCCCTAAAGCTATTTCGGGGAGAACCAGCTATCTCCGAGTTCGATTGGAATTTCTCCGCCACCCACAGCTCATCCCAGACCTTTTCAACGGTCATGTGGTTCGGTCCTCCACGAGATTTTACTCCCGCTTCAACCTGTCCATGGGTAGGTCACCCGGTTTCGGGTCTATAGCATGCAACTTCTCGCGCTTTTAACACTCGGTTTCCCTTCGGCTCCGTACCTTCTAGTACTTAACCTTGCTGCATACAATAACTCGCCGGACCGTTCTACAAAAAGTACGCTGTCGAGCTTTAACGCTCTTCAACTGCTTGTAAACATAGGGTTTCAGGTTCTCTTTCACTCCCCTCCCGGGGTTCTTTTCACCTTTCCCTCACGGTACTGCTTCACTATCGGTCACCAGTTAGTATTTAGCCTTGGATGGTGGTCCACCCTGCTTCCCACGAGGTTTCACGTGCCTCGTGGTACTCTGGATTCTAGCCTGCCTCTCAACATTTCGCTTACGGGACTTTTACCCTCTATGGTCTCAGCTTTCCAGCTGCTCATTCTGCTATGTCTCAAGGATCATTATGCTAGTCCTCAACCCAAAAGATATTGCTATCTTTTGGTTTGGGCTCTTCCGCTTTCGCTCGCC